>NZ_ANNI01000010.1 GCF_000466745.1 Campylobacter concisus ATCC 51562
GGGAAACGAGATTCGAACTCGCGACCCCAACCTTGGCAAGGTTGTGCTCTACCCCTGAGCTATTCCCGCATTAAAGTTTGCAATATTATCCAAAAATTGCTTAAAATTTTATTTTACTAAAACGAATTTCAAAATATTGTAAGCCATAAAAAGATAAAATGTTAAAATCCACTTTGGGGTTATAGCTCAGCTGGGAGAGCGCTTGAATGGCATTCAAGAGGTCGGCGGTTCGATCCCGCTTAACTCCACCATAAATCTAAATACATCTATCATTATTTATACCTTAATTTATACCTTACTGCAAAAATAACTTTTTACCAAAAAAATAAGATACCAATATGTAAAAATTTAATAAATAATTGATATTAAGACCCTTATCAACATTAGTAAAAGTTAATAACTAAAAAATAATTTTATAAATTTTTATCTTGCTTTAACAAAAAATAAAATAATATTCGCTATTAAAATTCAAAGGAAAAAAATGTTTTTAAAACGAGGAAAAATCATCTTCAACATCCACCTAATAATCGGACTAATTGCGGCTATTCCGCTAATATTTATGACTCTTTCAGCACCATTTGCGTCTTATAGAGAAGAGATCAAAAGTGCGATAAATAAAAATTTTATAAACCTAGTTCCTAGCGAAAAAACAAATTTAAGTTTAAATGAACTCCTAGCTAAAGCAAAAAGTGAGATTCAATTTGATACGCTTGAAAGCTTACAAATAGGTGGAGCAAATGAAGCTTATCGTATAAGCATTACAAAGGATAAAAAACAATTAAATTTCTTCATAGATCCAAGAAGTGGCGAAGTTATTAGTGAGGACTGGGGTGAGAAATTTCGTATCATTATATTAAGTCTTCACAGAAATTTAGGCCTTGCTTTACTTGATAGCAAAGTACCAGCCAATATCGGCAAACAAATAGTTGCTATTAGCTCTATCATCATGGCTCTGCTTGCTATCAGTGGCCTCATCCTCTACGCCCCAGCGATCAAGCGAAATTTCTTAAATTCGCTAAAAATCAAGCCAAACGCAAAAGGCTACGCCTGCTTTTACAACCTCCACACGAGCCTTGGCACCTACGTGGCGATCTTGCTTGTAGTGATGTCGCTAACTGGTCTTTACTGGTCTTATGACTGGGTCAGAAGCAGTGTAAATAGCATATTTTTTGACCTAAAGCCAAGCGAGATGAAAAAGTCTATGCCTCAAAGAAATTTGATCCCAATAAGCGATGGGAAATTTAAAGAGATAGAGACTGCGGAGCAAATTTTTAAAGAAAATGTCACGCTAGATCTAAAATCCCTCACGATAAACGTTCCTGAAAACAACCAAAGCACCTATACTATAAACTACGAAACTAGCGAGAGCCAAGTGGGCAAACTAAAGCTTGACGCAAGCGCTGGCAAGATCAAAGAGAATAAACTTGTTAGCAAGAGTGAAAGCATCCCAGAGGCTAAAAAGGCGGGTCGAAAGGTGCTTAGCTTGCACACTGGAGAGATGTTTGGCGAGATTGGCCAGGTCGTCTTTGCTGTATCATGTGTGATCGCAGTTTTACTAATAATAACTGGCTTTTTGATGACCATAAAAAGGACTAAGACGCTCTAAATAAAAGTAAATTTTTACCTTGCTTTGGGTAAGATTTTAAGAAATTTTTACCACAAACAAGAGAGAAATTTATGAACAGAAAACGCATATACAACCCAAGTTCAAATGAAAATTTGACCGACAGAAGAGTCTTTAACGGCAACCCACACGGCATTTTAAATTTCACCAAGGCAAAATACGAGTGGGCGTTAAAGCTTTGGGACCTGATGGAGGCAAACACTTGGTTTCCAAAAGAGGTCGACACCACAGACGACGTGCGCGACTACGCCTACAACCTCACAGAGGCTGAAAAGCGCATGTATGACCTCGTCTGGAGCCAGCTCATCTCGATGGATAGCTTTCAGACAAACAACCTAGCAGATAACATCAACCCTTACATCACCGCGCCAGAGATCAACGCCGTGCTAAGCCGCCAAGCCTACGAAGAGGCAAACCATAGTAAGTCTTACGCCGTCATGGTCGAGGCGATCTGTGACAATACCGACCTCATCTACGAGATGGAGAAGCACGACGATGTATTGCGTGAGAAAAATGACTACATCTCAAGCGTCTACGAGGAGCTTGCAGGCGAAGTGACTGATGAGAAGCTACTTCTTGCGATGGTGGCAAACCAAATTTTAGAGGGTATCTACTTTTACAGTGGCTTTACAGCGATCTATGCTCTAGCTCGCGCTGGCAAGATGCTAGGCTCAGCGCAAATGATCCGCTTCATCCAACGCGACGAGATCACGCACCTACTTTTGTTTCAAAACATGATAAATTCGGTCCGCAAAGAGAGACCTGACCTCTTTACGCCTGAGACTGAGGCAAAAATTTATGATATGTTTGAAAAAGCTGGAAATTTAGAGATCAAATGGGGCAAATACATCACTCAAAACCAGATCATGGGCTTTACAGACGACATAATCGAGCAATACATCCACTACCTCATCGACCAACGTCTAGTTGCGATCGGCCTAAAACGCAAATACAACGTCGCTCACCCGATCAAATGGGTCGATGACTTTGCGAAATTTAACGACCAAAAGTCAAATTTCTTTGAAGCAAAGGTGACAAACTACAGCAAGGGAAGTATCAGCTTTGATGACTTTTAAAAATGGCATCTTAGCCCTTTTCTGCGTACTTTTTGTTGGGTGTGCGAGTAGCAATCAAAGAATAATTGATCAAGCAAATAAAAATAATCTCGAAAATTTCTACGCCTACAAGCTTGTCAAGATAAAAGAGACAAGCCAAGCGGAAATCTATCAAGAGATGCCAAATGGCGAACTTGCACCAAGTTTCGCGCCACTAGGATCCGTTCTAGGAAATGACGTGATGCTTGGCATAAACAAGCAGTGTGGCTTTGAAGCAAAAGACCTAAAAGAGGTAAGAGTAGTTTCACATGATGAGGCTAGAGGTCTTGGCTTCGAGGTTTGGGTTTTTAACGATCCACTCTCGCAGCGCGATGACAAAATCACAGCTATAAGCGTTATTTTAAAAGCTACACCAAACATCGGTGGCACGGATATAAACTGCAAAATTCCAAAAGACTGCCATGATGAAAAACCTATGACATTTGTATTTGGAAAATAAATGAGCGAAAATTTAAACCTAATAAGCCTAACTTTAAAGACAAAAAGTGCTACTGAGCGGCTAGAAGAGCTTGCAAATTTAGTTGAGGCTGCGCCTGAAAATTCACTCTTGCTTGCAAGCGAGCTTTGCATCAGCGGATATGACTTTGACGGCTTTTTTGCTGGGGCAAACAAGGCGATGCTTGGTGGCATGATAGGCAGCTTTGATGCGATGCTGCTTGAGCGCTTGCAAGAGGCACTTAGCCCTGATAAATTTCTAGGTTTTACGCACCTTAGCAGCCTAAACAAAAGCGCAGGCCTAGCTCAAATTTCAAATCTAAATCCGCACCAGCCAAAAATTTATAACGAATTTTTGCTTCTTAACTCAAATAATGTCTTTCATTCACAATTTAAAGCCGAACTTTTTAGGCCAAATTTAGAGCATGAAATTTTTGCCGCTGGCGATGTGAGCGAGATAAATGCCTTTGATTTTAGAGGGCTAAAGCTTGGGGTGCTAATATGCTTTGAACTACGTGATAGCACACTTTGGGCAAAGCTAAAAGGATGTGATATCATCATGGTACCAGCCATGTGGGGCAAGGCAAGAGAGGAAGCCTACCTTAGCCTTTGCAAGGCACTTGCGATCGCAAACAACTGCTATGTCATGATCTCAAGCTCTCTTGCATTAGAAGTTGCTGGGGTATTTTTACCAAATGGCACACTTGTTAAAGAGACGATATTCGATGCAAATTTAATAAAAGAGATCAAAACAAATTTAGGAATTTTATAAATTTTAAGATAAGTTTTAAATCGTATAATAACTATTTAATTTTTATTTAGGATATAAATTTTGACTCAACTAGAAGCGATAAAATGCCAAAATTTGGCTAGCGATATAGCCGATGAGATCACGTTAAGCCCACTTTTGTTCGATGCGATAGCTACCACTGAGCGCGAAATTTTTGTACCAATCACTGCACATGCTTATAAACTTGACGCTCAGCCGATACTGGGCAATCAGTGGATCAGCTCGCCACTAACTGTGGCAAAGATGACAATGGCACTAGAATGCGAAAATATGGATAACATCCTAGAGATAGGCTGCGGCAGTGGCTATCAAGCAGCTATTTTAAGCAAACTTGCACATAGAATTTTTAGTGTCGAGCGAATAGAGAAGCTAGCCATGGAGGCAAAAAGACGCTTCGAGGCACTAAAAATAAAAAACGTGCACGTAAGGTATGATGATGGCAACAACGGCTGGCGAAGCTATGCGCCATTTGATCGTATCTTGCTCTCGGCAGCTGCTGATGAGATCTCGCCAAATTTATTTAAGCAGCTTAAAAATGGTGGAATTTTAGTAGCTCCAATGAAAAAAGATGGCAAGCAATTTATCGCTAAATTTAAAAAAGATAAAGATGGAAATTTAGAAAAAGAGTACTTGGATGAGTGCCTTTTTGTGCCACTTCTTGAAGGTAGAGAGTAGCCCAAAATAAGGCAAAGCCTAAGCCTTGCCCTAAAGGTTAGAATTTATAAGTATAGCCTGTATAAATTCCTATAGTTGTATCTCTTAGCTGAGCTCCGCTATTTTTCTTATAAAAGGTCTTATCAGCTTTTAAGCCAAACTCGATCGCGTTATGTTCATCAAATGAGTAGATACCGCCCGCTTTTGCGCCAACTAGTAAGCCTTTGAAATTTTTCTTACTTGTTTCGTTATTAAATCTCTCTCTAACGCTCAAGTAGCCAAGACCTGTGTATCCACCAAGAACGGCTTTAAAATTCTCAGTGATATTTGGCGTATAATCAACACCGCCTAGAAATTTATGCTTACTCCATTTTGCATCTGACTCACCAGCATTTTTCCTAGCTTTAAAGTCATAATAATAACCGCCATAAGCTCTATAGCTGTCAAAATCATAACCGCCATAAAAGCCAAGACCATAGTGACCTTTTTTGAAGTTATTTTTCTCACTACTTGCTATGTTTTTTGTTTTGATTTTTGAGTTAAACGAATAATCACCCTCACCACCAACAAATGCACCTTGAGCTAGTGCAGCTGAGCTTACCAAAGCTAGAATCAAGCTTGATTTTACAAGTAAATTTTTCATACCTCTCCTTTAAAAAATTTCTGAGATTTTACATCTAAGCTTTTAATCTATATAAAATTTAAATTTAATAAGAAATTTTATACCAAGTGCCGATTTATTACTAATAGTAAATGTAGTAAGTATAAGTATTATTAAGAAGATAAGAGCAAAAATACTTAAATTTAGCACGGCTTTAGGGCAAATCCTAAGCCCGCAGCCATGCCAAATTTATTAAGTTACGCCCTAAAAATGTACCTTAAATTTCGCCCAAAAGCTTCTGCCAGGCTCATAAAGCCTCGTGCCGTTTGGGATAGTTTCATATCCTGCGATACCGCCGCCGTAGCCGCCTTTTGAGTTATGATAGGAGTATTTAGCGTCGTTTAAATTTTCGGCCGCTAGCAAAAATTGATAATTTTTATATTTATAGCCCGCGCTTAGTCCTAGCGTCCAGAAGCTATCACTCTTGCCAAGATCCATACCGCCCACGTCGCCGTAGCCTTTTTGCGCGCGTTTTTGCGATGCGTTAGCGTAGAAATCGGCTTTGACGAACCAGTCTGGCTTTTCTAGGCCGGCACTTAGTTTAAACGTTAGAGGCGAAACCTTAGGCAGTGCGTCGCCGTCTTTTAGGCCGCCCGCATTTTTAGTCACTTTGCCGTAGACGTAGGATACGCCCGCCCCCAGCCTAAACATATCGGCTAGTAGCGTATCGCCCTCGATCTCGCCGCCGTATAGTAAAGCATCGGTATTAAATACGTTTGAAGACATACCCATAGGGTTATACTTTATCATTATGTAATCATCCATCTTCGAGACGAAGAAATTCGCGTTTAGCTCGTAGTTTCTATCTTTTAGCACGGTACCGAAGTCAAGCTGAGTGTTTCTTTCTTTATTTAGCTTAAGATTATCGTCTTTATTCGTTTCCCAGTGATCCGGTAACCTTTGCGCGTGGCCTAGTCCTGCGTAGAGCGTTAAATTTTGCAGATATTTTTCGTATCTAAAAAAGCCTGAGAATAAATTTTCTTTCCTACTCTTATGCGTTTTTAACAGTTTTCTCTCGCCCGCGTCCAGCCTAAGTCCGCCAAAAAGCCCGTAGTCGTTTTCAAGGACGTATTCGTTTTGAGTGTATATCGTTTTATACGTTACCTTACGCTCTTTTACGTGCGGCTTTGATAGGGCGGCATCCATTTCGGCTTTAGATACGCCGGCCATACCGCTTCCGGCGCCTCGCCATTTAAACGTATCTTGAGAGTATCCCGCGCCGATGAAGCTGGTTAGATTATCGAAATTTAACTCGCCTTCTAGCTTAAAGCCGTACATATCGCGTATCGGGTGACTGATGCTATATCCCTTACCGCGTCCAACGCCCGGTACCACCGGACGCATGGTGAAGTTGTCCATTATGTGATCGATTTGATGATAGTACGAGCTTAGTCTAATCCTGTGCTCGCCGACGTCTTGTTCAAATTTTAGTCCGAAAGACTTGCGGTCAAACTGCACGCCGTCTCTCATCCTATCGGCATACGCCGCTTCTCCATTACCCAGGTCCGCGCTTAGCTGCAATGCAGTAGTCTCCGTGGGCGTTAGCGTACCCACGAGCGAAACGCTGTTGCGTTTATAGTGCGTATGCATTTTCTGTCCGTCGCCGCTTTTATAATCGCCGCTCTGGTAGTGTCCGCCGGAAATTTCTAAGCTGCCCAGCTCGTTGCCCGCCGCTACGTCTGCAGCAGTTTCAAATCTTCTAAAACTGCCGCCCAGCACGCTTACGTTTCCTCCGAAGCTCGGTTTTGACAGCCTTGCTATCTCTCTATCGAAAAATATACCACCGCTAATGAGCGCGCCGTATCTGACGTCTTGCGGGCCTTTTACGATACGAACCGAACTATAATTTTGCGCCGAGATGTAAGTGATGGGCGTATCCATTCGCATGCCGCAGCCGCCGTTTAGCGTGCTACCGTCGATTAGCACCGGCAGTCTGGCCGCCGTCTGCGAGCGGTAATAAACCTCGCTGCCGCCTCCGCCCTTGCGCTCCATCGTAAAGCCGCTCAAATTTAAAAGCGATTTAGCAATGTCGCCGTTTTCTAGTATCGCGCCTTTGCCTACTATTTGAGCCTTTGTCGGTTCGTCAAGAATGGACTTTTGTATCTTTGCGGAAACGGTAACCGGAGCCAGGTCTATCGTTTCTTCAGCACCAAGCATTAAATTTGGTACTAAAGCAAATGCTAAAACGTAAGAAATTTTCATGTTTAGTCCTATGAAATTAATATTTAAAATTAAAATTAAAGCAAAAATGAACTTAAATAAAGTATAAATATTTATATAACATTAATTTTACAATACAGAAATTTGAGTCAAATAGTATTATTTTAGTTGGGCTGCATTAAATATATAAAGAAACGATTTTGGCGAATTAAAACCGAAGCAATCTCGGTTTTATTAAAATTTTAGCATTATAAAACCGAGATAAAATTTATAAAATCTCTTTTATGAGTAGCTGCGGGGTAACAAGTCCGCGGAATGAATTTTTTGATATACAAAAGATAATATCTATCATCTCGCCCACTCTAGCGTGTCTTGTAAAGTTAAAAAATAGAGCCTCAAGTGTTTTATTATCCTTTTGCAAGATGAGCTTTAGGTGATTTTGATCTCTTCCTATAAGTCTTTCGTTTTTAACAAGAGCATTTTTTATTTTAAAGACTGGACGTGGATTTTTCTGTCCGTACGGCTCATAAAATTCTAAAATTTCAAGCAGTTCAAAGTCTATCTCGCTTGGCATTATATCGCCAAGTAGCTCGTCCGAGCTTTTGCACTCTTGCATATTTAGGCATGAGCAACTTTTATTTACCGCTTCTTTAAATTTCACCAAATTTTCAGGCGCAAGTGTAAGTCCAGCCGCTCCTTTATGACCGCCGTAACTTGTTAGTAAATTTTCGTGGCTTGCTATAAGAGATAAGATATCAAGCTTACCAATGCTTCTAGCGCTGCCTTTTGCACGGCCTTTATCTATACTAAAGACGATAGCTGGCTTTGCAAAGTGCTTTGCTAGGCGGCTAGCTACGATGCCTATCACGCCCTCGTGCCACTGCTCACCCCAAGTGATGATGACTTCATCGTCTTCTTTTACGTCCTTTAGCGAGCACTCAAAGAGTTGGCGCTCCTCCTCTTTTCTGGAGTTGTTAAATTCGATAATGGTATCAAGGTAGTTGTAAGCCTCCTCGATACTTTTAGCACGTAAAAAGTTAAATGAAT
This sequence comes from Campylobacter concisus ATCC 51562, assembly GCF_000466745.1. Lineage (NCBI taxonomy): Bacteria > Pseudomonadati > Campylobacterota > Epsilonproteobacteria > Campylobacterales > Campylobacteraceae > Campylobacter > Campylobacter concisus. The sequence goes on from NZ_ANNI01000010.1 coordinate 8,487, forward strand.
TCATCGCATCGTCCATACGTCCGGCTGAATTTATAAGAGGAGCTATAAGAAAGCTAATATCATCGCACTCAAATTTTTCCTTACCATAAAACTCTTTTATAGCATGAAATGCGGAACGCTTAGACGCATTTAACTTGCAAATACCAAGGCGAACAAGCATTCTATTCATATCTCTTAGCTCCATCATATCAGCGATTATCGCGATAGCTAAAAGCTCTAGAAATTTGCTCATATCGTAGTTTAGCTTGCAAACATCCTTTAACGCTCCAACCAAATACCAAGCGACCTCAGCGCCACAAATTTCGATATTTGGGAAGTTGCAGTCTTCTTGCTTTGGATTAATAATCGCATAAGCTTCTGGAAGAACAGCTGGAGGCATGTGATGATCAGTAATGATAAGATCGATGCCTTTTTCTTTACAGATAATGGCCGCATCGTTTGCAGAGATACCGTTATCAACGGTGATAATCAAGCTTACATCGGCTGAGAGTTCGTCTATTATCTCAGGATTTAGCCCATATCCATCTTTAAATCTATTTGGAATTTTTACTAGGTAGTCTTTCACGCCAAGATCATCAAAAAACTCGGCCAAAATTACGCTCGAAACAACACCATCAACATCATAATCGCCCACAATGGCTATGCGCTCGTTTTTTTCGATCGCTTCTTTTATGCGATTAGCGCCTTTGTATATATCTTTTAAAGCACTTGGTGTCGGAATTTCACTAATTTTTTTATGTATGTCGTTACAAAATCTATGCGCTAGTAAATTCCTTATATCCTCTTTATTTAGCATGGTTTTGGTAAGAATTTTTGAAGAACTTACCAACTTTATTTAATGCCACTTGTTCACTTAAATTTACACCCATATTGCCAAAAATTTGGCTATAAAAATACTTCTTTTTCATCGCAATCTTTCGTCTTTATTTTGAATGCTTGGATTATATCTTTTTGAAATTTAATTTCTTATAATTTTAAATGAAAGTAAGATTTTAGGGCTCATAGCAAGCTTAAAAGCTTTGTTAAATTGATAGTCTTTACAAATTTAACCCGCCAAAAATAGTAAGTATTAGCAAAAATTTATACAATTAAATTTATAAATTTTTAAATGCTTTATGTCATAAAGTTTAAACCATTTTTGTAAAAATTTATTCTAAATTTCGCAAAAACTCCGCGTATTCTCTAGCGCCGCGTTCTATTTCGCTGTCGCTTGATACGTAGTCTACGCCCGGAGTCTCCTCGGCGCCATAAAATGCGAAAAAGTCGCGGTAATTGGCGTGAAAATAGTATTTAAACGCAAGCTCAAACGGCGTAAGAACCTCGCGCAAGCTAAAATGATAGCGTCCTTGCGGGCGGTAGTCGCTCTTTTTGATGCCTGCGGTCACGGCTAGCGCCACCTTGCGCCCCGCTATGCCGTCCGAGCCGCGTCCGTAGGCAAAACTATGCGTCATCACCGCGTCGATCCATGATTTTAAAATCGGAGGGCAGGAGAAGTTGTGAAGCGGAAACTGCAAAACGAGGGCGTCGTGGACTCTGATGAGCTCTTGCTCGTGCGCGGCGTCGATACTTTTGCCCCTGTAAACCTGTATCAAATCATGAACACTAAAGCGCTGCGGCTCTTTGAGAGCCTCTTGCAGAAGGCGTTTGTTTATGACTGAGTTTTGGATATCAGGGTGGGCTAAGATGATTAGGGTTTTCATTTTTCTCCTTAAAAATTTATAGAAAGAAGTGGGATTTATTTGATAAATAATTTAATAAAAACAGCAAAATTTTTAAAATAATTTTTAGAGCCAGATGGCTCTAAATTTAAGATTTGACGTTTTCTAAACTTGCCTTTATAAAGCCTAATATCACAGGATTTGGTTTAGTTAGACGGCTAGTAAATTCAGGGTGACACTGCACGCCCACAAACCATGGATGGCCTTTTAGCTCGATAGCCTCTATCAGTCCATCGCTCTCACCACTTACCAAAAGACCATTTTTCTCAAAAATTTCTTTATATTTTGGATTTGCCTCGTAGCGGTGGCGGTGACGCTCTTTTACGCTCTTTGCATTGCCATAAATTTCAGCTAGAAGTGTCTTTGGTTTTATCTCACAGTTGTATGCTCCAAGCCTCATCGTGCCGCCAAGTGGGCTTGTGTGCGTTCTTATCTGTTTTTTGCCGTGAGCGTCGATAAAGCTATCTATTAGATAAATGATAGGGTTTTTACACTCTTTGTTAAATTCCATAGAATTTGCATCTTCTAAGCCCAAAACATCCCTTGCAAACTCAATGAGTGCTAGCTGCATACCAAGGCAAATTCCAAGATAAGGGATCTTATTTTCACGAGCAAATTTTATAGCTTGCATCTTGCCTAAAACGCCCCTTTCACCAAAGCCACCAGCGACTAAGATACCATCAACGTCTTTTAAAAGCTCATTTACATTGTTCTCTTCTATCTTTTCGCTATCTATCCAGCGTAAATTTACCCTAGCGTCTAAATTTGCTCCAGCGTGAATGATGCCCTCAGTTAGGCTCTTGTAGCTCTCTTTTAGGTCGATATATTTACCCACAAATGCTATTGTAGTTTCATTTGTTGGAGCGATTATCCTTTTTACTAGGCTATCCCACTTTGCCATGTCTGGCTTTAGCTCATTAAAGCCTAAATTTTCAGCGATTGGAGTTAGTATGTCTTGCTTTAAAAATGAAAGTGGGATTTGATAGATACTTGCGCTGTCTAAGCTCTCTATGACACAATTTTTCTCAACACCACAGCTTGCTGCGATCTTATCTTTTAGCTCGCGGTTTAGTGGCATTTCAGATCTGCAGATGATGATGTCTGGTGTTATACCTATACGTCTTAGCTCGCCTACGCTATGCTGGGTTGGCTTTGTCTTTAGCTCGCCAGCTACTTTGATAAATGGTACAAGCGTTAGGTGAATATTTAGTGCTCTTTTTTTACCAACTTCTACTCTTAGCGCTCTTATCGCCTCTAAAAATGGTAGTCCCTCGATGTCGCCAACGGTTCCACCGATCTCAACGATGAGCACATCTTTGCCCTCGCCTGCTTTTTTGATGCGATCAACGATCTCACCAACGATGTGAGGGATCACTTGAATAGTCTTTCCAAGGTAATCGCCTCTTCGCTCTTTTTCTATAACAGAGCTATAAACTCTACCCGTTGTGAAGTTATTATCTTGACTTAGGCTCTCATCTAAAAATCTCTCATAATGTCCCAAATCCAAATCTGTCTCTGCACCATCATCTGTAACAAAAACTTCGCCATGCTCTAGCGGGCTCATCGTGCCAGGATCTACGTTGATATATGGATCAGCTTTTAAAACACTTACTTTTAGTCCGGAATTTTTTAAAAGAGTCGCGATAGACGCAGCTGCGATGCCTTTTCCAAGTGAGCTTAAAACGCCACCTGTGATAAAAATATACTTCGTCTCTTTTGCCATTAAATTTCCTTAAATTTATTTATTTTTTAATTGCGGATTATACCCCTTAAATATTTAGTAAGGCATTAATCGTATAAATTTTAAAAATTATTCTTTAAGTCTTTTTGTTATAGACTTCAAGAACTATGATAAAAAACTACCTAAACATCATTGCCTCTTTATATATAGAGGGCTTTAAAAACATGAAAATAGGCAAAAAATTATGGCTTCTCATAATAATAAAGCTTATCATCATGTTTGGAATTTTAAAAGCCTTTATCTTTAACGAGACTCTAAATACCAAATTTCAAACCGACGAAGAAAAAAGCGAATTTGTAATTCGTAATTTAATAAAGGAATAAAATGTCTGAGATGGATTTTGTTGATTGGTCTAGGGCTCAGTTTGCGCTGACTGCCATTTACCACTTTTTGTTTGTCCCACTTACTTTGGGGCTAAGTTTTATCATCGCCATTATGGAGACGATATATGTCAAAACTGGCGATAAAGCATGGCTTGAGATAACGAAATTTTGGCTAAAGCTCTTTGGTATAAATTTCGCTATCGGTGTGGCTACTGGCATCATCATGGAGTTTGAGTTTGGTACAAACTGGGCGAATTACAGCTGGTTTGTAGGCGACATCTTTGGCGCTCCTCTTGCGATTGAGGGCTTGCTCGCATTTTTTATGGAAAGTACATTTTTTGCCATTATGTTTTTTGGCTGGGAAAAGGTTAGTAAGAAATTTCACCTGCTTTCAACTTGGCTTGTCGCGATCGGTTCAAATTTAAGCGCGCTTTGGATCTTAATCGCAAATGGCTGGATGCAGTATCCAATAGGCATGAAATTTAACCCAGATACCGCCAGAATGGAGATGGAGAATTTCTTTGAAGTTGCGCTAAATCCTCTTGGCATTAGCAAATTTTTACACACAGTAACTAGCGGCTACACTATCTCGGCCATTTTTGTGATAGGAATTTCTGCTTGGTTTTTAATCAAAAAACGCCACATCTTGCTAGCTAAAAAAAGCATCGTCGTTGCTAGCGCATTTGGCCTTATCACTTCGGCATTTTTGTTACTTAGTGGTGATGAGAGCGCATATTTTGTAGCTCAAAAGCAGCCTATGAAGCTAGCAGCCATGGAGGGACTTTATAAGGGCGAGAAAAACGCTGGTTTAGTTGCCGCTGGTATTTTAAACCTAGCTAAAAAGCTTGGCGACGAGAGCGAGCCATTTTTGCTTGAGATAAAGGTGCCTTACGCACTTGGCATCATGGCAAACAGAGAGCTTGACTCATTTACACCAGGTATAAATGACCTACTTTATGGCAATAGCGAACATAATCTCATTAGCGTTGAAGAAAAGATGGCAAAGGGTAAAGTAGCTATCGAAGCTCTTAAAAACTACAAAGAGGCTAAAAAAGCAAATGACGAGAGCTTGATGAAAAGCTCACTTTTAAATTTAGAGAGCAACCTAAATTTCTTAGGATATGGCTATCTTAAAGACGCAAAAGAAGCTGTGCCACCAGTTGCACTTACATTTTATAGCTTCCATATCATGGTCGCTCTTGGCACTTACTTCATAGCTCTTTTTGCTATCACTCTTTATCTAAATCTCTCAAGAAAATATAAATTTGAAAACATAAGAGCATTTTTGTGGATCTGCCTCTTTACTATACCGCTTGGCTACATCGCAGCTGAAGCTGGCTGGATAGTAGCAGAGGTCGGTCGTCAGCCATGGGTGATACAAGATCTCATGACCGTTGGCGTTGGAGCTACGAATTTAGCAGACTCAAATATCAAAATTTCATTTATATTATTTGCTGTTTTATTTACGGTCTTGCTGATAGCCGAGATCAAGATCATGCTTAAGCAAATAAAGATAGGATTTAACGACCATGCATAGTTTAGGTTTAGAAAATTTACAAATTTATTGGTGGTTTATAGTTAGCCTTCTTGGCGGACTTTTAGTCTTTATGATGTTTGTTCAAGGCGGCCAGTCGCTCATCTTTAGCCTTGGCAAGGACGAGCTTAAAAAAGATATGCTCATAAATTCTATCGGTAGAAAATGGGAGCTTACATTTACGACGCTTGTTATGTTTGGAGGCGCGTGCTTTGCGGCGTTCCCACTATTTTACGCTACTAGCTTTGGTGGTGCCTACTGGGTTTGGCTGGCTATTTTATTTTGCTTTATCATCCAAGCTGTAAGCTACGAGTACCGCAAAAAGCCCGATAACTTCTTAGGCGCTAGAACTTATGAAATTTTCCTTTTCATAAATGGCTCACTTGGCGTTATTCTTATTGGTATGGCTGTTAGTACATTTTTTAGCGGAAGCGACTTTGTGCTAAATGAGCATAATTTTGTCGAGTGGAAGACTCCATTTCGCGGCCTTGAAGCTTTGGCAAATCCTTACTTATACTTGCTTGGCATAGCGATGTTTTTCCTGTCTCGCATAGGTGGCTGCTTATATCTTATGAATAACATCGCTGATGGCGAATTTATACAAAACGCTAGAAAACAGCTACTTATCAACACCGTGCTATTCTTGCCATTTTTTCTAGGATTTCTTGCTTGGGTGCTTACAAAAGACGGCTTTGCATACGACGCAAATGGCGTAGTTAGCCTTATGCCTTACAAATACGCTATAAATTTGATCGAGATGCCTATCGTCGGTATATTGCTTCTTGTTGGCGTTGTTTTGGTACTTGTTGGAATTTTCCAAGGGGCATTTACAAAAAGCATTCGTGGAATTTTTGCTTATGGCGTTGGCGTAACGCTAGCTGTAACCGCGCTATTTTTGATAACAGGACTAAATGGCACTGCATTTTATCCGTCATTTAGCGACCTTGCTAGCTCGCTAACTATCAAAAACGCAAGCTCTAGCCACTATACACTTGGCGTTATGGCCTATGTTAGCTTGCTAGTACCAGTAGTGCTTGCTTATATCATCGTCGTTTGGCGAGCGATAGATAGCAAGAAGATCACACAAGATGAGATCAAAAACGATCATCACGCATACTAAGGATAAAAGATGTTAGAAGCAGGAATTTTTTTGATACTTTGGCCAGTGACACTATTTGCTAGCTATAAATTTGTTCTTTTTTCTCTTAAGAAATTTGATGCAAATAACTAAAATTTAGGGGCATTTGCTCCTAAATTCTTCTTTTTATTTTTACCCTTTAAAACAACTCTTTTATAAATTTATTTAAGCCACTTTTCATATAAGCGTTAGTTCTGTGTGAAATTTGGGTAGTAAGATATCATTAAATTTTATTAAAGGAGCGAAAATGAGCAAGAATTTCTTAGGTTCTGTTGCCCTTGCGACTGTTTTGGTTAGTGGTCTTAGTATAGGCATCACGCCACTAGAGGCTGGAGTCCTGGCTCATCACGTAAAGGTTCAAGGTGAGCTTGGATCAGTCTTTATAAATCCTTACGACGTATCGCCTCTAACTGCTATCATCGATAGAGCTGGCAAAGACATCAAAGATATCCATGTCAAAGTAAAAGGCAAGCCAGATGGCGGCATCGACATCGACTACAACGTCTCAGAGCATGCCCTGCTTACGCATGATGGCGTGCCTATTTGGGGCCTTTATCCTGACTATCTAAACGAGGTCGTGCTTAGCTACACATTTAATGGAGCTAAAAAGGTAGAAACATATAAAATTTACGCCCAGCCTATCGTCACATATAGCCGTGATTTTAGATTTTCTCACATGCAAAAGACTCGCGTCAAAAAGGTCGATCCTGCCTTTAAAAACAGGCTCTATCTCATAAATAATACAATTACAAGCGTCTATAAACCGCTTGATTGGAAAAATGGTGGAGCTGCTAGCTGGAACGACTTTACCGAAAACTACATCGTAGATACCAAAGGTGAGGTTAGATGGTATCTTGACTATCAGAAATTTTACGACCGCAGCGAGCGCAGAGTGATGGATGGAGGCATGATGATGGGCTTTCATCAGCTAAAAAATGGCGATATCAGCTTTGGTATGGCTCAAAGATATCTAAGATATGACCTTATGGGAAAAGAAATTTACAACCGCCCACTTCCAAGAGGCTACATTGATCTAAGCCATGAAGTTATGCCATTAAAGGATGATCACGCACTTCTTAGGGTTGGCAAATACAACTACCACCACAAAGATGGCAAAATTTCTCACACTATAAGAGACCACATCATCGAGGTCGATAGCACCGGTAAGGTGGTCGAAGAGTGGGATCTAAATGAAATTTTTGGTAACAACGTCTACCGCAGCAACCTCATAAAAGCGCTTGATGCAAGAGCTGTTTGCCTAAATATCGACATGGATGCAAAAGAGATAAAGATAAGCGACGATCAGCCATTTGGCGACATCACCTCTACTGGTACAGGTAGAAACTGGGCTCACGTAAACTCTATCTCATATGATGAGAGCGACGATAGCATCATCCTCTCACTTCGCCACCAAGGCATCGTTAAAATCGGACGTGACAAGAAAGTAAAATGGATACTAGCTTCGCCTGAGGGCTGGAGTGAAGAATTTAAAGCCAAAGTGCTAACTCCAGTCGATAGCAAAGGCAATAAGATAAAATGCGAAAACTCAAAATGCGAGGGCGAATTTGACTGGTCATGGACTCAGCACACCGCATGGCTAACGCCAAGATACGACAACAAAGGCAGCATAAAACACCTAAGTGTCTTTGACAATGGTGACGCAAGGGGCATGGAGCAGCCAGCCTTTAAAGAGGATAAATACTCTCGTGCGGTTGAGTACAAGATAGATGAGAAAAAGGGCACGGTTGAACAAACTTGGCAGTTTGGCAAGGAGCGTGGCTTTGACTTTTATAGCGCAGTTACTAGCAACGTCGAGTGGCAAAAAGATAAAAATACCTACTTCATCTCAAGCTCAAATGTAAATTTGCTCCGTCCTGACAAGACTATCAAAATGGTCTTAGTTGAGATCGATCCAAAGACAAATGAGATCAAATTTGAGATGGATGTGGACTCTGCTTCAAGAGATGATGTTGCTTATAGGGCGATGGTTATTGATCCGGAGGTATTTAGTTATTAGCAGTATCTGGTGTGAGATTTTTCTCGCACCTGCTTTTAGTTGTTGTTTTGAAATTTATAGATTGCTTCTTTGATTCTAGTAAGGTTAAAATTTATCGCTCGCTCTAGCTCTGGCAAGTCTATATCTTTATCCGCTTCAAATGCTTTTACAATATCGCTTAGCTCTTTTGTTTCATCACTTGCAAGAACTGTACTTTTAAAATTATTATCATCTATCTGGTCAAATTTTAAAAAGATCGATACAAATTTATCTTTTAAAATTTCTTTATTTAGCTTTCTATTTTCCAAAGCTTTCTTTGTTCCGCCATTTTTATTACAGGTTCTAAATATCGAATCTATTGTTTCATTCACTTCATCAAGTAAAATTTCTGTTTTTTCACTTTGCATATAAAACTCTCTTAACTATAAATTAAATTTAAAATAAAAGCTAATCGCTCTTGTTTTGGAGATTAGAAGTTGTTTTACTTCTTCGCGTAAAAAGGAAAAATTAAAGTTGTATTTGTGAAGTTATTTTCATAAAAGTTTGCGCCATAATTTAAAATTTTAGTTTGCATTGGCATCACTTTTATGCCCTCTGTTTTTGCGATCATTTTCTCATCCTTGTTAAAAAAATTTATCGCATTGTATAAATTTTCATAAGTCTTGTAAATTGTACCAGAGTACAATAAAGCCCTATAAATCAATATTTATAACACATTGATAATATTTTTACGTTATTATTTTGCATACTGCTTTGATTAAAATTACCGAAATTTCATAGCTATTTAGCTCATCCTTTTTGGATAAATTTTACAAATTTAATGTGTTATTTATGTAATAAAAAAATTTTTAAATTTGCAAAAATTTTTTAAAATCTTTGATACTTTATATGTGATAAAATCCTCTCAAATTTTAAAAAAGGATCAAATTTGAGAAGCGACATAATCAAAAAAGGCTACACAAGAGCCCCACACCGCTCACTTTTACGTGCGACTGGACTAAAAGACGATGACTTTGCTAAACCCTTTATCGGCGTTGCAAACAGCTTTATAGAGATCATTCCAGGCCACTTTTTCTTAAACAAATACGCACAAATTTTAAAAGATGAAATTCGCAAAAATGGCTGTATTCCATTTGAGTTTAACTGCATCGGTGTGGATGACGGCATAGCGATGGGGCATGGCGGCATGCTATATAGCTTGCCTAGCCGCGAAATCATCGCAAACTCGATAGAAACCGTGATGAACGCTCATGCACTTGACGCACTTGTTTGTATGCCAAACTGCGACAAGATCGTCCCTGGCATGGTTATGGGCGCTTTAAGAGTAAATGTACCAACCGTGTTTGTAAGCGGTGGCCCAATGAAAAAGGGCTACACAAAAGATGGCAAGCCAATTGATCTTGCGACTGCGTTTGAGGCAGTTGGTAAATTTGAGACCAAAGAGATAGACGAGGCCGAGCTAAGAGATATCGAGTGCAACGCATGTCCAAGTGGCGGCAGCTGTAGCGGTATGTTTACGGCAAATTCTATGAACACGCTTTGCGAGGCGATGGGCATAGCGCTCCCTGGCAACGGCACTATCCTAGCGCTAACTCCAGAGCGTGAGGAACTTATTAGACAGGCTGCTCGCAGGATCTGTGAAATCGCACTTGATGAGAAATTTAAAATCAGAAACATACTAAATGAAAAAGCGATCCGCAACGCGCTTGTCGTTGATATGGCAATGGGTGGTAGCAGCAACACCGTTCTTCACATGCTAGCCATCTCAAGAGAGGCTGGCGTAAATTTAGACATCAAAGAGCTAAACAAGATCAGCCAAAACATCGCTCACATCGCCAAGATCAGTCCAAGCTTGCCAAATGTGCATATGGAGGATATCGGCAGAGCTGGTGGTATGAATGCGGTGATAAAAGAAATTTCACGCAGAGATAATGGCATGCTAAATTTGGATAATCTCACAGTTAGTGGTGAAACTCTGGGAGAGCGTGTAAAGGTAAGTGACATCAAAGATGAGAGTATCATTCACAAAGTAGAAAACGCCTATTCACAAGTTGGCGGACTTGCCATTTTGTTTGGAAATTTAGCTGAGCAAGGCTGTGTCATCAAGACAGCTGGTATCGTTGGCGAGCGTAAATTTAGCGGCAAAGCTGTCTGCTTTAACTCACAAGATGAAGCAATAGCTGGCATCTCAAGTGGTAAAGTAGATAAAGGCGATGTCGTCGTCATCCGCTACGAAGGTCCACGCGGAGGCCCTGGCATGCAAGAGATGCTAAGCCCTACTTCACTCATCATGGGACGAGGCCTTGGTGCAGATGTAGCGCTCATCACGGACGGCCGCTTTAGCGGGGCGACAAGAGGTCTAAGCATCGGTCACGTGAGCCCAGAAGCAGCTGAAGGCGGCATGATAGGCCTGCTAAAAGATGGCGACATAATCGATATAGACGTCGATAAATACGAGATCAATGTTCGCCTAAGCGAAGCCGAGATCGCAAAGAGAAGAGCAGAATTTAAGCCAGTTGACAAAGTGCTAACCTCTCGCTGGCTAAGGCAATACCGCAAACTAGTCACAAACGCAAGCAACGGAGCAGTGCTAGAAGCATAAAAAATTTATTACAAAAGTAAGGAGTAGTCTCTTTGCTTTTGTAAAAATATAAAAATTTCTCCATTTTTTTAAGGATACTAAATGCAACAAGATTTTTATTTTTATGCTGCTATATTTTTAGGAGTACTATTTTTGATTGCGATATTTGTCATCTATTCATTTAATAGAGACAAACTCGAGCTAAAAAGAAATTTGACACAAAAAGAGCAAGAAAATTTTGAAATTTCATCAAATCTAACAAATTTAGTATCTAAAAATAGTGAAAATTTACAGCTTATCAGCGAGCAAAAAGCAAGACTTATGTCAAATCACGAGCGAATAGACGAGCTTATCAGTGAGATCGATGCGCTAAAAACCAAAATAGCCCAAAAAGACGAAGCTGAAGATGAGATGGAGCGCGTGATAAATGAGCTTAAAGAGAGTATCGGTACAGCAAATGAAAGGGCCAAGAATAACGAGACAAATTTTACTGCAACTCTAGCTGAGCTAAATCAAAATAAAAATGCTTTAGCTGAAGCAAATGAGAGAGAAAATAGATTAAAACGTGATATGGCTGTGCTTAGAAATGAAATAGAAGCAAAAGAAAATAGCCTAAAAGAGCAAGAGGCAAATTTATTAAAAGTAAAAAATGAGTTAAATTTGGAATTTTCTAATCTTGCAAATAAAATATTTGAAGAAAAAAGTGCGAATTTCACACAAAATAGCCAAAATTCTTTAGATCTTTTACTAAAGCCACTAAAGGAGCAAATTTCAACCTTTCAAGAGCGCGTAAATGCAGTCCATGACGAGTCAGTTAAAGGTATGAGCGCGCTAGGAACGCAGATTAAGCACATAGGTGAAATTGGTATCTCGATGTCAAAAGAAGCAAACTCACTAGCTACTGCACTAAAAGGTAACAATAAAACACTTGGAAACTGGGGTGAAATACAGCTTGAGCGCACATTTGAGGCTTCTGGACTTGTAAAAGATGAGCATTACTTGACACAACAAAATTTCAAAAACGAAGAAGGCAAACGTCTTATTCCTGATTTTATAGTAAAGATACCAGATGGCAAACACCTAATAGTTGATTCCAAAGTCTCACTTATAGCTTACGAAAAGGCTATCATAGCTAGCAACGAAGAGGAGCTAAATTTAGCATTGAAAGAGCATATTGCTTCTATGAAAAATCACATAGATAGCTTAAATAGTAAAAATTACGGAGAGATCGTACCTGATAGCCCTGATTTTGTATTGATGTTTATACCAATTGAGCCAGCATATATAGAGGCTATGAAATTTGATAGTTCCCTTTTTGACTATGCGTTTCAAAAGCGCGTAATACTAGTATCTCATACTACGCTTATGCCTATTCTTCGCACAGTGGCAAATTTATGGCGCATAGAGCGTGGCAATGAAGAGGCTAAAAATATCGTAAAGAGTGCGATTAAAATTTATGATAAAGTCCGCAATGTGGCCGAGCACATGAATAGACTTAGCAATACACTAAATACTGCAAATAAACATTTTAACGCCCTTGCATCAAGTTTTAGTGGTAGAGATGGTCTTGTTAGTAGACTTGAAAATTTTAAACGCTTGTCTCCAGATGAGCAAAAAGATATAGAAGTAAAAGAGATCGGCGTAAATAACGAATTAGAAAAAGAGGATTAGGATATGGCTAGAAAAACTAGCCATAAAATTTATTTTAAAAGACCTTGTTTTTTCATTTGTTCCATTACTTGAGCAAACATCTCTTTAGCTTGTTTGCAAGTAGCGTCTTGTTGCTCTTTTGGAAGTGCAGCAAGTTGATCCATTGATTGTTTCTTTTGATCTTCATAAATTTTTACTTGTTGATCTTGACCAGCTTTTTTGTAAGCTTCAACCATCTTATCGATGTCTGAGAAGTAAGACTTGCAAGTATCTGTAAGATCTGCAGCGTTTAGGCTTAGTGCAAAGCCAAGAGTAGCTAAAACTAAAAGTGATTTTTTCATCTCTTTCTCCTTGTGAAAATTTGAAAGGATTGTATCATTTTTATAATATTTTATGACTTAAATTAATAGCCAAGACAAGCGTCTTGGCTATTTTTGGCTTTTTAGCCTAGAAATTCGCGTTTAAAATACTCTTTTGGAGCTTTGCAAAGTGGGCAAGCACCTGGAGCTTTTTTGCCTCTGTGAACGTGTCCGCACACTTCACAAACCCAGATATCTTCCTCATCGCTCTCAAAAAAGCCCTCTTCATCAAGCATCTTTTTAAGCTCCAAATACTCTCTCTCATGCTCAACCTCAACCTTGCCGATCGCGTTAAATAGCCTTTCAACATCTCTTAACTCTTCTTCTTTTGCGATCTTTGCAAAGTCTGGATACATCGTCGTATGCTCGTAGTTTTCACCAGCTGCCGCATCAAGTAAATTTTTATCCATCTTATCGATCGGATCGTTCATTAGCTCGTGATATTTTTTAAACTCAGCTCTTGCATGCCATTTTTCATTTTCAGCTGCTTCGTAAAAGTGTCTAGCTATCGCGTGATAGCCTGCTTCTTTGGCTAGGTCGCCGTAAAGCTCGTACTTGTTTCTAGCTTGTGACTCGCCAGCAAATGCCTTCATCAAATTTACCGCTGTTAAATTTTCAGTCACGCATTTCATCTCTTCGCCGCAACAGGTTAGTGTGCCGCCGCCAACTTTTTGAACCTCGATCTCGTTGCCGCATTTTTCGCATTTGTATGTTTCGTACTGTCTCATTTTGACTCCTATTTTGATAAAATTTAAGCGGATTATAACCAAATAATTAAAATAAGTAAATAATAATTTTTATTGATAACGTATATTATTATTTTATTTTTTACATAAAATTTGTGTGAGTTTTGTTACAAATGGAGAAACTAGCAAAAGCACAGGATACGCCACTACAAAGGCTTTTACATAAGCGATTAGCCAAATTTTTACAAAGCCATCAACAAAGCCAAGGTTTAAATATGTCAGCACAAATGACATAAAAAATGCCATAAATGCTGACATTATAAACGCAAAAACATATTTATAAAATTTTGCTGGTATCATGAAATTTTACCTATCAGCTCGCCTAGTCTTTTTGCATGATCAAGTGCCTTTTGCTTCATCAAAGCAAGCTTTGCCTCATCGTGCCTACTCTGATATGATAGCCCTCCGCTATAAACATAGCCTGCAAACTCCATACCACACATATTTGCTAACGCCTTAAGTGGCGGCAAAAACTCCTCTATCTCGTAGCGCTGAAGCGCCTCTTTTTTATAAAGCTCCTCAGGCGCGCCCGAGGTAAATGAAAGCACCAGCTTTTTGCCATGTAGCTTATCTCCCTTGCTGCCGTGAGAGAAGCCATGAACTAGCACATCTTCAAACCACTTTTGTAAAAGCGATGGTACGCCGTACCAAAAAAACGGATAAACAAGCACGATCACATCAGCCTTTACTAGCTTTTCTTGCTCGGCTTTTACATCGATCACGTAGTTTTTATAAAGCTCGCTTAATATGTCAAATTTAGCCTCTGGCACCTGCTTTTTTAGCTCGCCCAAGATGATTTTATTTGCAAAGGAATTTTCAAGGTCAGTGTGACCTGATACAACTAAAATTTCACTCATTTTCTCTCCTTAAATTTACTTCTTTAAATTTATTTGCAAACAAAGCTACTTGCCTTACTCGCATCTGCACCCACGTATGTAGCCACTTTTGGATGCGCACACACCAAAAATTCCTTGCCAGCGTAGGTCTTGCTTTTTGCTAGCATGCTCTTTGGCGCTTCGCCCTTTTCATGCCACGCTTCAAGCGCGCCTAAAGGATCCACGTCATCTATGCCGTTGCCGCCACCGCAGTGGTTCATCCCAGGTAGTGCGAAAAATGCCGCGAAATTTTGGCTATTTTCATTATCAGCCTCTAGCTTTTTAAACCAATCCCTTTGATCTTTAGCTGAAAAAACTGGGTCTGAGACGCCAGTTACGATGATTAGCTTGCCGCCATTTGCGCTAAATGTGCTAAGGTCTGTTGAGATGGCGTCATTTATCGCCGCGGTCTCGAAAGTCTTAGGCGTGTCTTTGTCAAAGTCGAAATTTATCGTGTCAAAATTTGGCTGCGCTGGTGTCAAAAAGTAGTAATTCACCGAGCCGCTAGAAAGCGTGATATTTCTAGCGTTTGGCTTGGCACTTTGCGAGTCGCCTAGTTTCCATTGCCTCCAGCCCTCAGCGCTCACGCCTGAGTCGTAAAACCAGCCACTATAAATTTGCTCGCCCTTGCTGTTTTTGGCTCCGTTAAAGATTTTCTCTATCGCTACTATCTTTTGCTTATCTAAATTTAGACTTTTTGGATCAAATTTGCACGCTTCCCACGCATTTATGATCCCATCTTTTAGTCCGTCTAAGGCATCACATTTTCCTAGTACGGCGTGACTTAGCTTGTCAAGATCGTCCTTAGTTAGGGCATTTGCGAAAATTTTCTCGCCTTTTTCATTTTTCGGAGCTATCTTCATAAGGGCTTGATTGTCCCACTGCTGAGCGATCGCCGCGCGAGATAGCCTAAAGCCAGGGTTTGCAGCGATGACACCATCAAATTCTAGCGGATAACGCTGGGCTGCTATGAGCGCTGCCCTGCCGCCATTTGAGCAGCCCATAAAGTAGCTATGTTTTGGCTTTTTATCGTATGCGGAGACTAAAATTTGCTTAGCTGTGTCTGTGACCTTGCCGATCGCCTGATAGGCGTAGTCTAGCCTTGCTTGCTGATCTAGCCCAAACTCAGCCGTTGGCTCTGGGTGTCCTGAGTTTGTAGTGACGACCGCATAGCCTCTAAGAAGCGCTGGCGTGGCTGTGCTTGTTCGTATCGGTACTGCACCAAGAGCAGGCGCTACAAAGCCGTCCATGCCACCTCCACCTTGAAACAAAAACTTCTCATTCTACTGCTCTGGCAGCCTTAGCTCGTAATCAATCGCATACTCTTTGCCATCTGAGCCGGTGCGCTTATAGAGTTTGCCATGCACCACGCAGTGAGGCTTTGCTTTGATATTATTTTTACTACCACTAGTTAGCGCGGACATCTTATCGGCTGATACTTCGCCACTCTCATTCCACACCGCATCTATCATCTCGTTATTTAAAATTTTCACATCTTTTAAACTCTCGCATCCTGCCTTATCAAGGGCAAAAGCCGTGCTACCAATGAGTGCAAGTGCGCAAAAAAGTGAAATTTTCTTCATAACATCTCCTAAAATTTTACCTTGCTAAATGAGGTCTCATTATTAAGACCAAAGCCGTCAAATTCATCTATTAGCCCAGCTCGCTCTTTGGCATAAGCCTTGTAGTTTTCGCTGTGGCGGTAGCTCTCAAAGCTAGCTTCGTCTTTGTAGATTTCAACCAGCACCCATTTGTTTGGCGCATCCTTTTGACTAAAGGCAAACTGCGCATAAGCACCATCATCTACGCTTTTTTGCATATATTTTTTGATGATCTTTTCAAATTTCGCATCGCTCTTTGCTAAAAGGCTTAAATTTGTGATGTGAAAGTAGGCATCTTTTAAGCGCTCTGGCGTTAAATTTTTTGAAAACGAAGCCCTTTTTTTCACGCTTATAGCCTTTTTGCTAGCTAAAATTTCAGCGCTTGCGCTTGCAAATTTCTTAAAATGCGCCGAGCTTATATGCTTTTTATAAGCCGCCTCGTCCTTGTAAAACTCAAGCACGTAAAACAGCTCTGGCTTGCTCTTTGCGCTCGCAAAAAAGATCGCCTGCGTGCCTGGCTCGCTCTTTGAGCTTAGTATTTTTTCCATGCCAAGACGCTTTAGCAAGCTCTTATTATTTGGCGTTGAAATCAGCTCATATAAGCTCACCTTCGCCTCCGCCCCAAAGGCAAACGCCGCCAAAACTGCTAGTAAAAATAGCTTTTTTATCATCAAATTTCCTTAAATTTATTTCTCAACCACTCTTTTAATCCAAGCAAAAAGCTCGTCTAGATCGTAGTCACCACCATGTCCTTGCCCCCAGACCGCTTCGAAATCAACCTCTTTGCCAGCATTTTTAAGCGAGAGTGCTAGCATAGCAGGCACGGCAAGCGCTAGATCGGTATCGTTTGTGCCCTGCCTTATGCGGTAAAATTTCGCCGCTTCTTTGTTTTTAGTGTAGTTCATCGCATTCATCATCTTTATGACGCCAGCATCCGCCATCTCGCCCCAGCTTCGCTCTTTTGCAAATTTAGTAAAGTGCTTTGCAGGCGTTTTGCTATCGCCAAAGAGATCGTTTTCAGGATTTTCTAGCCCAAATCCGTCAAAGGCAACCACCTCTTTGGCACGTTTTAGTGAGGCGATGAAGTCTTCTAGCTTAAACGTATATCCAAGCGAGCATCCCTGCGTGTCAAGAGTTATAAATTTAGGCGTTAGCGTGTTTTTGTCGCTGCTTTTTGTAGCGGTAAATGCCCTTGAGATGAGCGCGTTTATATACTCTTTGAAGTTGCCCTCGCCATTTTCGTCAAGGCTTAGTGCGTGACCTTTGGCATCTTTTAAATTTAGCGAGTTTAGATAGGCTGGGAATTTACTCTTTAGCTCACGTGAGAGCTCTTTTTGCGTGGCGTTTAGCTCGCCTGTGATAGTCTTTGGCTTTTTGCTCCTGTCGTTAAAGCTGGCCGCATCAAGGCTTGCAAAATCAATACTTTCAAATTTATCCAAATACCCAAACATCCACTCATACGCCTCATCCTCATGCTCTAAATTTGTCACAGGGCAGTAGGCTGAGACGGCATAAATTTGATCGTCCGCCTTTGCAGCGCCTAGCTCTTTAAGATATGGCTCATACTCTTTTGCATTTGCGCTTGTGCCTAGAAGTGCCGACATCGCGCCGCCTGCACTCGTGCCGTTTGAGATGATCTTATTTGCGTCGCCTGGCATAAATTTGTCGTTAAATTTAAGATATCTAACGGCCGCTTTTAGATCGACTATCGCAGCTGGTGCTTTGCCGATAAATTTCTCGCCATCTTTTAGCGTTCTGCCCCTAGCACCAACACTTGCCACGACGTAGCCTCTAAGAAGCGCTTCAAGAGTGGCATTTGGTTTTTCATTTTGGATTTCTGGCTTTTGTGGTTTGGCGCTCATGTAGCCACCGATCGCGTTTGGCATGAAAATAGCCCCTTTTTGGTCACCAAATTTATCCTCTGGCACGTAGAAATTTAGCGCCTCGTAGCCACTAACTGGCTTTGCCACATAGACTATTCCCTCGTAGGCTCTAAATTTAAGCGTCCTCTCGCCAACTTGCACGCTTTTTAGCTCAAATTTATTTTCATCAAATTTAAGCTCGCCGCCAAAGCAAGCACCTGCCAAACAAACCCCTAAAATAGCAACTCTAAAGCCTTTCATGATCTGCCTTTTTATTTTGTCCTACTTTTTGCTTTACTAGCCTTGGCGTAGGCTACCAGGGCTTTAACGCCTAGTTATCTTTTGGCTCGTATTTGATCGCGTAGTCAAATTTTGGCTTGCTTAAGCTAAACTCAAAGCTATCTCTATCCACCGAGCCAACGCAGTAATGGCTATCATAAAGTCGCAACAAAAACTCTGCCATCTCTTCACTCGTGTGATACTTTTTAAACGCCTTATCGTAGTCGTAGCTCTTTTTGCTAGTTGCCACCATGCCAAATTCTGTCTTTGTAGCAGCTGGAGCTAGCACTTTTGCCTGCATTTTCGCCTGCTTATCCTGTGCTAGCTCGTGGTAAAGTCCCTCGCTAAAGGCACTTACGAAAAATTTGCTAGCGCAGTATGTGACGGCGTTTGGCACGATCTTGTAGCCGCCTATCGAAGAGATGTTTATAAGCTGCGTATCTTTGTCTTTATACTTTTTCGTAAAGAGCGTTGAGAGCGTGACAAGAGAGATGATGTTTAAATTTATCATCTGCGTGATTTTGTCTAAATTTTGCTCGCCGACCTTGTTATAGTCGCCAAAGCCAGCATTGTTTATAAGCGCTTTTAACTCAAATTTTTCTAAATTTCGCCAAAGAGAGAGGACATTTTCTTGTTTTGAAAGGTCGCAAAGCTCTATGACCACATTGACATTTGCAAATTTAGCTATCTCGCTTTTTAGCTCTTCTAAAAGCTCGCCCCGTCTTGCAACAAGGATCAAATTCTCCCCGCGCCTTGCAAATACCTTTGCCGCGGCCGCTCCTATGCCCGAGCTTGCTCCGGTGATGGCAATGTATCTTTTCACTTCGCATACTCCATCGGGCTATAAATTTTCACGCCCTCGCTATGGTCATCTTGCGCTACTTGCACGATCACTTTAGCGATACCAACCGCCTTCATCGGACGATACTCGTCAAAAAAGCCTTTTGGGATAAATTTAAACGCCTTTATCGCCAGGTACTCGCCAAGTCTAAATTCTTTCCTTTCAGCTTCGATAAGTGGTAGCCTAACGACGTGAAATGAGCTATATCCAAGCTCTTTTATCTTTGCTTCTGCCTGGCCTTTTGCCTTTAGGTAAAACGAGCCTGACTTTCTGCTAGCACCTGCGGCTGAAAGTAAAACAAAGCGTTTTGCCCCGCACTCCAAGCCAAATTTGGCAAAATTTAGCGGATAGGTCACATCGACTTTATAAAACTGTTCTTTGTGCTTTGCCACTTTCATCGTCGTGCCAAGCGCGCAAAAGACATCATCAGCGATAAATGGCACCTCATCTTTTAGCTCGTCAAAATTTATTACTTTTACTTCAAGCTTTTCGTGAGTAAATTCTAGCTCATGCCTAGCAAGGGCGATAACCTTGTTGTAATGCTCGCTCGTACATAAATTTTTTAAAATCTCACTTCCCAAAGCACCGCTAGCTCCAGCTATAAGGGCGATCTTTTTCATATCTTTCCTTTGTAAAATTTAGATAAATTCTATCTCGCTAAGGCAAAAATTTCACTTATGGCCTCTTTTGTATAAATTTGCTCCAAGCCCCTACCCTTGGCGTAGTCATAAACTAAAGCCATTATCTCATCTAAATTTGTCTCATCAACGCCGATTTCAATAAGGCTTGTAGGTGTGCCAATCTTACTAAACCACTCTTTTAGCTTTTCAATGCCTGCGTCTGCGTCATCCACGCCAAAAATTTCTTTGCCAAAGCGCTTAAATGCCTCTAAATTTCTACTCTTATACCACTTCATCCAAGCTGGCATCACCACACTTAGCCCAGCTCCATGCGCGCAATCAACCACCGCACCTATGGCGTGCTTCGATCATGTGATTTGGATAAGAGTAGCCAGCTGTGCCAACGTAAGTTAAGCCATTTAGCGCCATCGTCGCAGCCCAAGCAAACTCGCCTCTAGCGTCATAGTTTTTTGGCTCTTTTAGCAAAATTTCAGTCGTTTTCATAACGGTTTTTATGTTTGCTTCAATGTATAAATTTATGATCTCAGGCTGAATGCTAGCCGTAAAGTATCCCTCGATGCTGTGAGCGATGATGTCAGAAGCTGAATAGACCAAATACTCCTTGCTAACACTTGCTTGAAGCAGTGGATTTATCACTGAAACTTTTGGGTAAAGACATGCCCCATGCATAGCAAATTTCTCTTTTGTGGCTTCATTTGTGACGACTGCGCCACCGTTCATCTCTGAGCCAGTTGCAGCAAGTGTTATGATGTCAAAGATCATAAGCGCTTCACTTGGATCTTTGCCGGTAAAAAAGTCCCAAACGTCGCCGTTATACTTCACGCCTGCAGCCACCGCCTTGGCGCTATCAAGCACCGAGCCGCCGCCTATGGCTAGCACGCTATCGACACCTTGCTTTTTAGCTAAATTTATAGCCTCATTTACCTTGCTTAGCACAGGATTTGATTTCACGCCACCGATCTTGCAAAACTCGATACCATTTGCACTTAGGCTCTTTGCTGCGACATCAAAAAGTCCGTTTTTCATGATCCTGTCGCTGCCATAGATGATAAGCGTCTTTTTAACGCCAAATTCTTTCATGTATCTGCCGATATTTTGCTCTTTGTCTTTGCCAAATTCTATTTTTGTAGGGTTTAAAAAGCTAAAATTTTGCATAGTTTCTCCTTATTAGTTTTAATGATTATAGTTTTGTAAAGCAAAAATTTTTGTTAAAAATAATGAGTAGAAATTTAAAAATTTCTTAGTTTAATAGGAAGTTTTGAGATGATTTTTTTCGGATCAAAGCTACTTTTAGCATCAACTAAATTTCCAAAATTTTCACCTGTGCTAAGGAATTTTTGCAAATAATAATTGCCTCTATATCCAAGGTCATAAAGAATTTCAGACATCAAAGAAATATCTGTTTCATCTAAAAAATCTGCATGCACGGTTGTTCTTACTTCAAAATCAAAATTTATCTCAAGCAGATACTTTAGTGTGCTAATAAATTTTTCATATAAATTTGAGCCAGTTACGCCCGTAAATTTCTCTTTTGGCGCTTTAAAATCAAGTGCAATATAGTCAATCAACCCTTCACCTATCACCTCTTTTAAAATCTCAATATGAGAGCCATTTGTATCGACCTTTAGACAAAAATTTCTTGACTTAACCTCTCTTGCAAGTTTTAAAAACAAAGGATTTGCCGTGCATTCGCCACCGCTAAAGACGATGCCATTTAGCTTGCCTATGCGGCGATCTAAGAAGTTACAAACCTCATCCATTTCTATATTGCCATTTGAATTTACAACTTCTATATTGTAGCAATACACGCATCGCATATTACAGCCTGCAAACCAAACTACCGCAGCGACTTTGTCTGGATAATCAAGCGTAGTAAATGGTGTTATACTAAAGACTTTATGCAAATTTATGGACCTTTTGAGATTTAAAAGGCACAGAAGATTGTGCCTTTTTTATTTGAGTTTTTATATTTTTATTGGCTGCGGTGATTATCTTTTGCAGCAACTTGCGTATTCATCAAATTTAATACGCTCTTTATGCTCACCTTTTTTACCAAGGTTAAAGCTCTCAACTGGGCGATGATAACCCATAACACGAGTATAGACTACGCATTTTGTGCGTTTGTCTTGTACTTTTTCTAAAATTTCTTTTTCTGTCATTTCCTCTCCTTATTTGGAATTGTTTTTCTCTTTTTCTATTAATTCTGCATCACAAAGCGGACAAAATTCATGCTCTCCAGCAATATAGCCATGTTTTGAACAAACGCTAAATACAGGCGTTATCGTGATATATGGAAGCTTATAATTTGAGATTATGCTCTTTACAAGCTCCTTGCAAGCTTTAGGTGAGCTAATCCTTTCTTTCATATAAAGGTGAAATACTGTGCCACCGGTGTATGAAGTCTGAAGATCATCTTGCAAATCAAGTGCCTCGTAAGCATCATCTGTAAAATTTACTGGAAGCTGGGTTGAGTTTGTGTAGTAAATATTCTCCCCGCCACCTGCTTGGATGATGTCTGGATAGCGCTTTTTATCCTCTTTGGCAAAGCGGTATGTCGTGCCCTCAGCTGGAGTCGCCTCAAGGTTGTATAAATTTCCAGTCTCTTCTTGAAATGTCCTTATCTTATCACGTAAAAACTCGACCATCTCAATAGCAAAATCACGTCCAAATTTTGTTGAGATATTCTCTTTATCATTTGTGAAATTTCTAAGAAGTTCGTTCATACCATTTATGCCAATCGTGCTAAAGTGGTTATTAAAGTGCTTTAGATATCTAGCTGTATAAGGATAAAGCCCTCTGTCATACATCTCTTGGATAAATTTGCGCTTTTTTTCAAGTGTTGATTTAGCAAGCTCTAAAAGATAGCTTAGCCTGTTATAAAGTGCGACTTTATCGCCTTTGAAGTTGTATCCTAGGCGAGCTAAATTTATAGTAACAACGCCGATAGAGCCTGTCATCTCTGCACTACCAAAAAGACCACCACCTCGTTTTAAAAGCTCTCTTAGATCAAGCTGCAAACGGCAGCACATAGAGCGAACATGTCCTGGTTTGTAGGCTTTTTCGTTTTCTATCTTATTGCCATTTTCGTCATAAGTATATTGTGAGCCAATGAAATTTTGAAAGTAGCTTGAACCCATTTTGGCGGTATTTTCAAAGAGTACATCCGCCACTTCGCTATCCCAGTCAAAATCCTCTGTAATATTTACCGTTGGTATCGGAAATGTGAAAGGCTGCGAGCACTTATCGCCAGCTGTTAAGACCTCGTAAAATGCCTTATCTATGCGTGCCATTTCAGGCTCGAAGTCCTTGTAGGTCATATCGATCAAATTTTTTCTACCACGCTCGTTTGCTTTTTTCAAAATTTTCTCGTCTTTTACATTTGTAAAGAGGTGTATATCATCACTCGTTGGGATCTGATCTCTTAGGTCGCTTGGACAAGTGATATCAATAGTTACATTTGTAAATGGACTTTGTCCCCAGCGTGCAGGCACATTTAAGTTAAAAATAAAGCTAGTGATAGCCTTTTTGATCTCAGCGTCACTTAGATCATCTTTAAAAACATAAGGCGCAAGGTAAGTGTCAAAGCTAGAAAACGCCTGAGCACCCGCCCACTCGCTTTGCAAAATTCCTAAGAAATTTGCCATTTGATAAAGCGCTTCTCTAAAGTGCTTTGGCGCTTTACTCTCAACTCTGCCACGAACGCCGTTAAAGCCCTCGTTTAACAAAGCTCGCAAGCTCCAGCCAGCACAATATCCTGTAAGGCAGTCAAGGTCGTGGATGTGGTAGTCGCCATTTCTGTGAGCAAGACCTTCTTCTTTGCTATAAACAGCGTCTAGCCAGTAGTTTGCTATGACTTTGCCAGCGGTGTTGTTGATGAGACCTGCGTTTGAGTAGCTTGTATTTGAGTTTGCAGAAATTCTCCAGTCGGTGCCGTTTATATACTCATTTATCGTTTGAGTTGAATTTATGTAAGTTGTATCGTCATTTAGGCCTAAAATTTGCTCACGCTGAAGCTTATGCGTGTGGCGGTAGAGCATAAAGCTCTTTAAAACGTCGAAATATCCACTATTAAATAGCTCTTTTTCGATCGCATCTTGGATGTCTTCGACTGTTATCGCGCTTGATTTTTGAAAGATATCTTGGACAACATTTGTAAAAACTTTCTCATCATAAGCTAAATTTTCGCTAGCAAATGCTTTTTTTATCGCATCTACTATCTTGTATGCTACAAATTCTTGTCTTGTGCCGTCTCGTTTTAAAATCTCACGCATCACTCACTCTTTCCGATTGTTTTTTTAATATGGAGTTTTAAAGTATAGGACAAGATAGCTTAAACAATAGACAACTATTTTATTTTGTTTAATAATATTTATCAAAAAATATAAAATTTTATGAAGTTTTCTTAAAGCATAAATTTACGTTATATAAGTATTTTAAGTTAAATTTTGATTATTTTACTTAAATAATTATTTTAATTTAAGTTTTTAAATTAGTATATTAATTAGATTATATAGCATTATGGCTATTTAATTTTATAGATATCCAGAATATACTTTTCTATATCTGCTTCGCTTGGTGGAGATAATAATTCGCGAGATTTTAACTGTTTTATATCTATTTTTCCATATACAAGATTCAACATATCAAATCCTATGTCTGAAATAATATTTTGATTTTCTAACCATTTTTCAAAAAATAAATATTCTATATGAAAGTTAATATTCCTTTCACAATCGCTATGTTTTTCTACTGCTTTTGTTATCTCACCACTTTCTCGCATATATTTTAAATCATTACCATTCCAATTACTATTTTTTATGTTAATTTCTATAAATTCTTTTTCATAATCTTTTTTACATATATTTACAAATTTTTGCTTTGTCTCTACTGCTTTTAAAAAACTATCTTTCCATAGTTTATAATCAGGTTCTTGAATAAACAAGATTTCTTGATATTTTTTCATATTAGATAAATATCTTTTGATTATATCCTCATAAATATCTTTTTCTGAGCTACTTTTAGCATTGCCTAAATATTCATATAATTTATTAAGTTGTTGTTTTATTCTATCAATAGGCAATATCAGAGATTTTTTTAAATCTTGATCAATATTGTTAATATTTTTTATTTTAAAAATATTAGATACATTTCTATCATCAAATAAATCGGTTAACATGCTTTTATAGGAGATATATTCAATTGTTGTGTTGGTATATAATTTTTTTAAGTCTATTAAATTTTGTTTATAAACCACTTCTTTACTTCTTAAATCTTGTATATTTTTTTCATATTCTTCCATTTGTTTAATTAAGGCATTATTGGTGTTTTTAAGATCGTTTTCTTTCTTATTAAGTTCAGCTATTCTAATATTAGTCGTATTAAGTTCATTTGATTTCTTTAATAATTCTTTGCTAATTTTTTGATTTTCGATGGTAATATTTTGTTCTTTTTCGTTTAATATAGCTACTTGTTTTTCTAGCATTTTAATTTCGAATGTTGGTTTGATTGTATAAATATATCCGTATATGGCAGTTATTGCAACAATAATAGTTGCAATATTGCCAAGAATAGAATAAGTATCTTTATTTTTTAAAATTCTATAAACATATTTTATAAAATACAACAACCATACTTTCATAGCCTTATTACTCCAAAATAAGAAAACAAATCAAACATCTTATTGTAAAAAGTTCTTTACTGACACCCTTCGCATTCGATCGAGCGGTCAGCCACGTCGTTTAGTTTTTCGCTGTCTGGTGACTCTGAGCGTAGATAGTAGGTTGATTTTAGTCCGAGCTCCCATGCAAGCGTGTAAATTTCACTTAGATATCCGCCGCTTGCTTTGTCTAAGCTCATGAAAATATTTAGACTTTGACCTTGATCGATCCATTTTTGGCGGATAGCGCCTGCTTTTATAAGAATTCTTTGATCAAGCTCGTAAGCTGGCGTGTAAAACTGCCAAGTATCAGGGCTTAAATTTGGCACGACATTTGGGATCATGCCACTTAGGTTGTGCTCAAACCACTTGCGTTTATAGACCGGCTCGATGGTCTGAGTAGTGCCAACGAGGATCGAGATCGAGCTAGTTGGAGCGATCGCCATTAGGTAGCCGTTTCTCATGCCGTCACGCTTAACTTTTTCTCTTAGCTTATCCCAGTCGCAGACATTTTCGTCAAATAGCCCACCTTTGTCGTTTAAAAGCGCTTTTGCGTTCTCGTTTGCGGTGTCTATCGGCATGATGCCTTTACTCCATTTTGAGCCCTCAAATTTTGGATAGACACCCTTTTCTACGGCTAAATTTGAGCTAGCGTAGATCGCGTTGTAGCTTATGTTTTCCATTATGCTATCAATCAGCGCCAAGTGCTCGTAGCTGCCCCATTTTACGTTTTTCTCGGCTAGCATTTGCGCCTCACCCATGACGCCAAGGCCGATCGAGCGAGAAGCTAAGTTTGTGTGTTTTACCTTTTTGTGTGGGTAGAAATTTAGATCTATCACGTTATCAAGCATCCTGATAGCTATCGGCACGACACGCTCGATGTCCTCTTTACTGTTTATCTTACTCAAATTTATACTTGCAAGGTTGCAAACTGCCGTTTTGCCCTCGATGCTCTCTTTTTCTACGATAAAAATTTGCTTGCCTTTTAGGCTATCAAGCGCGCTAAGCTTTTTGGCTTTTTTAGTTATGCCGCTATCGACAGTGACGTCTTCTTCTTCGTCAAATAGCTCCTCGCTACCGTCTTCATAAGTGATCTTGATCTTATAGTAGTTTGGTGCTGTGTTTTGGAAAATTTCAGTGCATAAATTTGAGCTTCTTATGATACCTTCATGGTCGTTTGGATTTGTTTTGTTAGCATTGTCTTTAAAGCACAAAAATGGCATGCCAGTTTCAAAATAGCTAGTTAAAATTTTCTTCCAAAGCTCTTTTGCAAGGATGGTGTTTTTCTGGATATTTTCGTCGTTTTCATACTCTAAATATCTCTTCTCAAATTCCTCGCCATAAAGGTCGCAAAGGTCGCTTACTTGAGCTGGGTCAAAGAGGCTCCATCGGCCATTTTCTTTAACACGCTTCATAAATAGATCGTTTATCCAAAGCGCAGGGAAAAGCTCATGTGCACGGCGTCTCTCTTCGCCTGAATTTTTACGAAGATCAAGAAAATCACTCACGTCCATGTGCCAAGGCTCGATATAAACAGCGATCGCACCCTTTCTAGTGCCTAGCTGATCGACCGCTACTGCGATGTCGTTTGTCACTTTTAAAAATGGGATGATACCGCCAGCTGCGTTTTTGTGTCCGTCGATACTGCCGCCCATCGCACGCACCTTGCTCCAGTCCCAGCCGATACCGCCGCCAAATTTTGAAAGTAGCGCCATCTCTTTGTAGCTATCAAAAATTCCCTCGATATTATCAGGCGTACTGCCTACGTAACAGCTGCTTAGCTGGTGACGCGTCGTACGGGCATTTGAGAGCGTCGGAGTGGCTAGCATCACTTCAAATTTAGAGATAAGGTCGTAAAATTTCTTAGCCCAGCCTTGACTGTCTAGCTCGTTTTGCGCTAGAAACATCGCGATCGCCATAAACATATGCTGTGGCAGCTCGATTGGCATGCCATTTTTGTCTTTGATGAGATAGCGGTCATAAAGCGTTTTGATACCAAGGTATGCAAACTGAAGGTCGCGCTCAGGCCTAATGTAAGCGTTTAGATCCTCAAGATCGTACTTCTCTTTTAGTCCAGGGATGATGCGGCCTACCTTTTCGCCTTTTACTAGATAGTCTTTTAGGTGATTGTAGCCGTTGAAGCCAGATACTTTGTGATAAAGGTCGTATAAAAATAGTCTCGCAGCGACAAATGTCCAGTTTGGGCGGTCGATATCGATCTTATCAACTGCTGTTTTTATAAGAGTCTGCTGAATTTCCTCAGTCGTGATCATGTCCCTAAACTGGATTTTCGCATCTACCTCAAGCTCGCTAAGGCTTACATTGCTCAGTCCAAGAACTGCTTCATTTGTATATTTTTTGATCTTACTTATATCAAGCTCTTCTGTTCTGCCATTACGTTTTATAACTTTCAAAAATATCTCTCCATGCTAAATTTTAATTTGGGATTTTATCCAAAAGGAGATAAAAACTCTCTTTGTTAAAAAGTGCTTTTAAATATAAAATTTAACTCAAGAAATAATATTTTATTTTTAAAAAATTAAAAAATTTGATCTTATTTTAAAATGATTGTAAAAATTTTTGAAGCGATGTCTTGAAGCAAGAAGCATAAATTTGCTTCTTGCATTTAAATTACTTACCAAAAACTCTGGCAAAAATTCTATCTACATTTTTAGTGTAGTAGTTGTAGTCAAAGCACTCTTTGATCTCATCTTTGCTAAGGCTCTTGGTTAGATCCTCGTCGTTTAGTAAATTTTGTAAAAATAGGCTGTGACCTTGCTCGTCGATCGCTTTTTTACCCTCTTGCAAGTCTGCCCAGACCTTCATAGCATTGCGCTGAACGATCTTGTAGGCGTCCTCTCTAGAAATTCCACGTTGCGGTAGCTGCAAAAGTACGCGCTGTGAAAAGACTAGTCCGCCTGTTAAATTTAAATTTTTCATCATATTTTCTGGATAGACGACTAAATTTGCTATCAAATTTTTGATGCGAACCAGCATAAAATCAGCCGTGATAAACATATCTGGCAGGATAAATCTCTCAACCGAGCTGTGGCTGATGTCACGCTCGTGCCAAAGGGCGACGTTTTCAAGTGCAGGCGTGACGTATGAGCGAAGTACTCTGCAAAGACCAGTGATGTTTTCGCTAAGGACTGGATTGCGTTTGTGTGGCATCGCACTTGAGCCCTTTTGTCCTGGGCTAAAATACTCCTCTGCCTCATAAACCTCAGTCCTTTGGTAGTGCCTAATGGCAACTGCGATCTTCTCACAAGTAGAGGCTAGAACTGCGATGGCGCTTACCACATGGGCGTAGCGGTCGCGCTGGATCACTTGGTTTGATGCTGGGGCAGCTTTAAGACCTAGCTCCTCGCATGTTAGCTCTTCAAATTCCATCGGAGCGTGGGCTAAATTTCCCATAGCACCTGAGAGCTTACCGTAGCTGATTGTATCTTTTGCATCTTTGATGAGCTTTAGCGCCCTTGCAATCTCGTCGTACCAGATAGCAAGCACAAGGCCAAAAGTTATCGGCTCGCCGTGGATGCCGTGACTTCTACCGACCATAAGCGTGTGCTTGTGCTCGATCGCTCTGTTTTTGACCGCCTGCATAAATTCCTCTACGTCGCTGATGATGAGCTCTAGGCTCTCTTTCATCTGAAGTGCGACGGCTGTGTCAATGCAGTCGCTTGAGGTCATGCCATAATGCACGAATCTACTCTCATCGCCAAGGCTCTCGCTGACGCTTGTTAAAAATGCGATCACGTCGTGTTTTGTTGTCTTTTCTATCTCGTCGATGCGAGCCACTTCAAAATTAGCGTTTTTGCAAATTTTCTCGCAGTCGCTGTCGCTTATGAAGCCAAGCTTATTCCAAGCTTTAACGGCAGCTTTTTCTACCTTGAGCCAAGCGTCATACTTTGCTTGTATACTCCACTTTTCAGCCATCTCTTTACGCGAGTATCTTTCGACCATTGTTGAACCTTTTTGTATTAGTTTTTCTTATCATAAAAGTAAATTTTAGCCTTGAAAGCTAAAAATCACATAGTATAATTTTATAAAATTTAAGTCGCAACACATTAAATTTACTCTATTATAGCAGTTAAATCTTTAAACTGCGAGGTATAGACATGAGTGAAATTTCTTTCTATTTTGAGGAAGGTGATTTCGTGTTAAAAGCCAGTAGAGTTGTTAAAGCCGAAAAGAGCGGCACGCTTGTCTTTCGAAACAAAATGAACTCTGTGTTATTCCCGGTTAATTTCACGGCTAGGGATTATGATATTTTCTTTACGATCTGCTGGTATGCAAAGCAGATGGGCTATGTTGAAAATGCCAAATTTATTGAAATGCCTTACTCTGAAATTTGTAGATTTATGCCGTCCGGCCTGAATAAAACCAGATTTAACGATGAAGTAAAGAATTTTAGAGCCAAAGTTCTAGGGCAAGACGGCGCTGCCATCTATAGGAGTGTCGAAATTACCGAAGATGATGAAATAACTACCGTAGGCGTATTTTTTACGGATATTCGGATTTTTAGAAATAAGCAATCATTAAGTTTTAGATTAAACCCGGTTGCTCTTGAGATTTTATTCAGTACCCTTAAATTTATGAAAATAGATTTAAACGACTTTGTTGCGATTAAGGGCAAATTTGCCAAGACTTTATATCGACTCCTGCATCAATACGAAAACGTAAAAGCCGATAAAGACGGCTTTAAGTGTGTAAATTTTAATAGAGACGACTTTGAAAGATTTATGAGTGCACCGGCTAAATATAACGCTTCCGATTTGGATCGCTTTGTAATTAATCCGTCTATAAACGAATTAAATGAAAGCTATTTCAAAAAACTTCTTTTTGAGAAAAGAATAGCTGACGGCAATAAAAAAGCGGTGGTCGGCTACTCGTTCAAATTTATTTTGAATGAAAAATCAGAAAGAATAGGGGCTTAAAACTGCGCCTCTTGTCGCTTTAGGCGCATAACCCTATTGCTTTGATCCTTATCGTCGCTTACAGGGCTTCTAGGGACTTAAAATTATTTTAAAACAATGCATTCCCGGTACAAATAAATTGCCGGGTTCTGCGCTATCCTCTTATTCTCATAGCGATGTATTCGTCCGTATCTAGGTCGTAGTTGTTCGCTTCGGCTTTAAACTGCATCAGTTCGTCAAAGGTAAAAATATCCTTTAGCTCGTATGTGGCTAAAATTTTAACGTCTGAATACGTCAGGATGCTTACTTCTAGACTCTCTGCGATCTGCCTTATTTTCTCTTTCTTGGAATCACTTACGAATACGATATAATTTTTTATATGCTGCACGTCCTTTGGATCGTTTGGCTGCGGCACCTCGATAAGCCCCATTTTAAACCGCACAAACTCGCTCATGCTGGTGTTGAACCATTTGGCCTGATCATAAATTGTTATCAGCACATCGTCTTTTATATGCGGTATCGGCGTCGTTAGGGCAAGCTCTATAAATTTGGCCAGCGTATACGTCGGATATTTTTTTCGTATTTTTACGGCCAGTTCCTTTGAGAATTTCGTCCCTATCGCCACTTTGCTCTTTTTTGCCGGCGCTTCTTTTTGTGTGTCCGCCCCAGCTATAAATTCCTCTAGCTTGTCCGTAGAGTTGCTTGCTCTTTTAAAGTCCATTTTCTTCCCTTTTATTTTTTAAAATTCTAATCTCTTAATCTTAATAAAAAATAAAATATTAAAAATTAAGATAGCATTATTTTTAATTTTTCGCAAAACTAAAAATAATAAATTTCCTAAATTTATACTAAAAAAACGATAAAATGCTTATTTTTTACCCTTTTAAAAATATCTCTTCGCATAAGTTTTTGATTTCTTGCTCCGCCTTGTTGCCATCATTCATCTCGACTACGCCGTAGCCTAGTTGTGTGGCTATTTTGTAGCGCTCGCGCTCAAATATGATCGTGCCCGCTAGCCTTATGTAATCCTCTTGAAGCTCCTCGATAAATGCTTTCAGGCTGTCTATTTTCTTGTATAAAAACGGGTTGGTCGAGGCTCGGTTTATTACAATATAGGCTTGCAGCTTTTCGTTTTGCTCTTTGGCCATTTTTACGATATTGACCATTTTGTCTAGGACGCTTACGTCAAACTGGCTTGGAATGGTCGGGATTATCACGATGTCGCTTAGAGCGATGGCTATTCGCATCTCTCTGCTATCTCGGCCGCCCGTGTCTACGACTATGTCTTTGCCGCGATCTACGTTTTGCAGAAATTCCTTTAAATTTTCGCCGTATTTGTAAGCAAAATCAAATGCCTTTGGATGCCCCTCTTCGTTTCGTATATTTAAAAACGTGGCGATCGACTTTTGCGGGTCGGTATCCAGCAGCAAAAGCGACTCGCCTTTTACCATGCCTTGATTTATGGCTATGTTCGTGGCAAGCGTACTTTTTCCGCTACCGCCTTTTTCGTTGCAGATCGATACTATCATCATCTCTCCTTTGCATAAAAATTTAAAATGATTATATCGCCTTAAACTTAATAAATAATAAAATATATATTGTTAAAATACTATTTTATAAAATAAAATCAAAAATAAAAAGTATATTTTAAATAAAATTACATAAAAATAGCAATAAGATTTTATAAATTTCTACTCTTTTCTAGTTGATAGTAAGAAGTGCATTTTTATGATAAAATAAAGCATTGCGTTAAATGCGATATAGCAGATCGCGGCCAGCGTTATAAAGAACGCGTCCGCATTTAGGATTGTTTCCACCTTATTAGGTAGCTTTAAAAAATATAAAACTGCATTCGTGCCAAAGCCTAGCAAATTTATGGCTAAAAATACCCACATAAATCGCTTGGCGGGGCTGTTAAATAGTTCTGTTTTCTTTGACTTCTTCATGATTTTAATAAATTTGCTCCCTAAATTTGATTTATTAGCCTAGTTCTCGGTTTAAGGCCGTTGATTCGCTGAATTATTATCCTGGTAAATAGTTCTTGTCCGTTTAGGACGGCCGATTTCGTGTTGCTTTGAGCATAGTCTTGTTTTACTAGCTCGGGGTATTTTTCCTTGATCTCAAAATCGCAGCCCAATATATGAAACTGCGCAGGGTTGTGCCGTAAAAAGAACGTAAGGGGTACGCCGATTACGCCATCATAGTCGATCGGTATGTTTTTATAATTGGTCACTTCTATGATTTTGTAGTTATCGTATTCCGGGTATTCGTGCTCATTGCCTTTGTATTTTTTCATCAGTCTTACGCCGGTTTGATGCTTTGTGCTTTTTAAATTCGTAAACCACGATACGTTGCTAAATCGCTTTTTGCTGCCGTCCGGGCGAGTAAAAATATTTACTTGGTGATTTCCTAGCCAAATTTGGTTATTTTTGTATAGCTCAAATATCTTTTTATAGGTAATCGAATACGTTCCGCCTACGATTAAAAATTTCTTTTGACCGCTTTGGGCTATATCTATAAGCTCTCTAAAAAGGGAGAAGGGCGGATTGGTTACGACGATGTCGGCCTGCGCGATTATCTCCTTTACTTCGTCGCTGCGAAAGTCGCCCCGACCGCGCAACTGTGTTTCGCTCATGCCGTCACTCGTGATCTCTATTTTCGTGCCTTTCGAGTTTAGCTCGTTGATGTTAAACGTCGTCGTAATCAGCTTTTTTAGCTCCAAAGTTTTAAAATTTAAGGCGAAATACCTATAAAAGTTGCTATTTTTGCCGTCATTGCACGGGCAGACCACGATTTTGTCTTTAAAGTGCGCTTTGTAATCTTGCAGCTCTTCTCTGATCTCGTCAAAGCTAGTATAAAACTCGTCGTCGATCTCGTATTTGGCTTTCATAAAATATACATTGGCTCTCTTTTCTTTATCCGCCATCCAGCCTTGCCCGACCAGCTCGTTTTGGGTTGAAATTTGGCTCATTCTTTCCCTTTTTGTTCCGTTTTGCTTTTTGTATCGAAATACGATTTTAAAAAGCAAATTTCAAAACAATCAGCTTCTGGATCATTTAAATAAGGCTCTAAAAATGAAATGAGTTCTGAACGTACGCTGCCAAACTCTTTAATAAATTTTTTCTTATTTTGCGTTGCAAAGCATATAAAATCATCTTTGCCGATAATACACTCATAACGACTTTCTAAGTTTTTCTTGTATTTTTTAAAAATGTCAAAAAATACAGGGTTTAACGTATCCTTATATTTTTTACCGAAATAAATCCCGGCTATATCTTGCTCTTTATCGATTGTCGTTTTACGGCAAACACGAAAAAAGATTTCGGTGTTGTCCACAACCATGTTATTTCCTCTTCAATGCCTTTTCTATAAACGCCTTACAAATTTTCAGATCGGTGTCGTAACCTTTGGGTAGCTCCAGCTTTTTGTCTTTTGCTAGATCTTGCGCTAGTTTGATTTGTTTGTCGCTCGGCGGGCGGATGGCTTTATCTTTATTTTTATTTATAAAATCCGAGCAAATTTTCCAGTCTGCTTCTATGCCGTTCGGCAATGCTATTTTTAAATCCGAAGCTATACTTTTCGCAAAATTTAGCTGGGCTTCGCTCGGAGGTTTGGTCTCACCGCTATTTAGCTCTTTAAAGCCCATTTTCTCGTGCAGCGGCTTTATAAAATCGAGATAATTTACTTTGCCGTCGCTTATCTCGTCTAGCACGCCTTCCATTTGCTTTGTAAATTCGCTTTGCGTGATCCACTCGTCATCTGCCTTAACACTTTCGATGAAACTTATCCCTTTACCGGTGGCCACTATGTTTTGATTTTTGCCTTTGGTTTCGATAACTACGAATTCCCGCTTTAAAAGCGTAGGCAGAAACGTAGCATACGTGCTTGGCCTACCGATGCCCTCTTTTTCTAAAAGGGAGATAAAATTGCTTTCCTTGTAGTGCTGCGGAGCTTGCTTTTTAACTTCTTGTAGCTCGAAACCTAGCACCTCGACTTCGTCGCCTTGATTTAAATTTAGCTCTATTTGGGCTACGTCTTTATCTTGCTCGTCTTCATCGTCCGCTTGCTCTTTTAAAGCCCCCTTAAAGCCTTTATAAATGCATTTGCCGGTCTTGGACTTAAAGCTTAGAGCCTTGACGTCTATGTCGTATGTTTTGTTCTCGTTTACGGCATTTTTGGCTTGGCTTAGGACTGAATTTAGAAAAATGAGCTCATAAAGCGATTTTTCGTCGTCGCTTAGGCTTTCGCGCCCGGCAATCTCATCTATCTCGCCGTAACCATGTACGTGGCTTATGCGGATCGCTTCGTGGGCTTCGGCTTGACTTTGGCTGCCGGCTTTATATATTTTTTTCTCGTACCACTCCTCCCCTTTAAATTTAGCTTCTACTTCGTTTATAAACTCGTCCGATATAGTGTTGCTGTCGGTTCTATGATACGTAATGAGGCCTTTTTCGAATAGCTTTTGAGCTAGGCTCATTGTCTTATCAGAGCTAAAGCCTAGTCTTCTATTTGCCGCCTCTTGCATTTGGCTGGTTCTAAACGGAGCTTGCGGCTTTATTTGGCTTTGTTTCGTATCTATTTGATATACTTTCGCCCTGCTACCGCCAAGTTCGGCGATTTTTGCGTTCGCTTCGTCCTTTGAGCTAAAAATATTATCGTTTACGGCCGTAAATTCTACGCCGCTCCTCGTTTTTAGCTTTGCTTTGATTTTGTAGTCGATCTGTTTTGATGCCGGGCTCGCTAAAAACTCTTTTATTTCAAGCTCTCTTTTTACGATCAGGGCGAGCGCAGGCGTTTGAACCCTGCCGACGGATAAATTTTTATCGTTGAGCTTGTTGATGTAAGCTGGCGACATGATAAAGCCCACCAGCTTATCGCCTACCGCTCGCGCCTTAAAGCTATCGAATTCCTTTAAATTTGAACTTGCAAACGGCACGGCTTTATCTAGCCCTTTTTTGATGCCGCTTTCGGTTATTTCGTGAAACTCGGCGCGCTTTACGCTTTTAGCGATATTTTTAATCGTCTCGTAAACCATGTAGCCTATGCCGTATCCCTCCCTGTCCGGGTCGGTAGCTATGATGACGTCCTTGTCTTTGCAATAGTTAAAAATTTCGTTCATTCTATGCTTGCTTTGCTCTTTCATCTCAAATATCGGCTCATAGCTGGTATAATCGGCCACTATCTCCTTTGCAAGCTCTTTAAAATGTCCTTTGGTAGCATAAACCTTTGCGCCGGTTATATGCTCTATCTTATCGCACTTGTTTGGGCTTTCAATGATGATTACGGCATTGCTCATTTTCGCTCCTTAGTTAAATTTATTGCTCAAACGGCGCATCTTGCGCGTTATCGATATATTCATTGTCTATCTGCGACGCAGAATGGGTTTGCTCGTTTTGCCCGATTTCTTGCCTATCTTTGGTATCGAGCATTATCATCTTATCGACGACTACGCTATGCTTGCTTCTGTTTTGTCCGTTATTATCCGTCCATCGGTCAAATTTCAACCGTCCCTCGATAAATATCCTTGAACCCTTAGCCAGGTACTGATTGGCTATTTCCGCGCTTTTACCCATAAAAGTTACGTCTATAAAGCACGTCTCTTCCCGCTTCTCGCCGTTTGCTGCATTAAATTTGTATGTCGAGGCTATTGCGGTATTGCCTATGGCCATACCACTTGCCGTGTATCTGAGCTCTATATCTTTGGTTAAATTTCCTATGATTGTAGCTTGTGCGAACATTTTTACCCCTTTTAAAAGAATTTTCTAAATTTTAGCCTTACGGCACCGCGTATCCGCCGCGAAATACTTTATAAGCATCATATACGCCTTTTCCTAGCATTTTCGTGCCTTTGCCTATATCTTTTCCAAGATTTACGCTCGCGTCTATTCCGGCTTTCGTGATTTGTCCTACCGCATTTCCGCCGGTAGCCTTGCCGAAGCTTTGCAACGCTCCGCCGATAAAGCTGCCGCCTGTCGCTTTTCTAGCTAGTCCACCCAGCAAAGTCTTTCCGGCTATGCCGCCTGCTACTGCGCCTGCCACTACTCCGCCTGCTCCGCTTTCCATCTGTGTTCCTAGTACCGCATTTATCCAATTTGGTATTTTTCTGATTATGAAAAGCGCAGTTATGCAAGTAATTGCTCCAGTAATCAAATATTCAAACTGCTTTATAAATAATTCGCCTATGACGTTTTGATATTTCTCAAGCTCTATGATCGGATTCATTGCTAAATTTAGGGCTATAAATGCCAAAGGAGCGATGATGGCGTATGATAGGTATAGCTTGTACCAGCTCCATAAATACGGCAAAAAGCGCGGCGTAATCAAAAACGGCAGCACCAATGGCAGCGTGCTTAATATCAAAAACGCTACGAATTTACTAAAAAATATAACGATCGTAATGCCGATTAATAGAATGAAAAATACTAAGTAAAATATCCAAAACGGGATCATTAAAAATGCCGTTACGACGCTTGCCATTATGTAATCCGTCGGGCCATTAAAACTTAATCCCAACATAGACCATTCTTGCGATTTTAAATAGGTCTTGGTTCCATATTCCCACATTAAAGCCCTTAAATTATCCACTCTATTGGCCGATTCCGTCACGATTGTTCCGAAATCTTGACTCTGAAAAATCGAGCTTACAGTCGCGGTTATCATATTTTCAGGTATGGTTAGGATGTATAGGGCGCCGGTATATGCGCCAAATGAGCTAAGAACGGCAAAAATAAAGCAAAGCTTGATTATATATTTTATAGCGTTAAACGTCTCCTCTCGCGTCGGATAGCCGTTTTTTAGCTTATCCAACAGCCAAAATACGACTATTAAGATTACGATCGTCGTCGTGGCGGTCGAATAAACTAAATCGTGAGCTCCTTGATAAAATTTTTCAAATAAACTCATCACGTTTTCTTGCATAACTGCTTGAGTCTTGTTTATCCAATTGCTATCTGTTAAAAGCGTTTTTGCTACTTGCTGCTGTGCCATTTTATGCTCTCGTTATATCTTTTTTATAGGTTTTTATCGATATTAGTGCTTTATTGTTATCTAGCGGCTCTGAGACTTTTATCTTTTTGATTTCTATTTTTTTGCCGTCTTTCATTATCGTCTCTGTCGTGATCTCCTCTTGAAAATACGGGCTTTGCATCTCGATGATAAACTCTTCAGCTCCCTCTTTTATACTTACATCATCCGCGCTTATCGGTTGCTTTTTGGCGGTCATTCCGTCGCCGACTCCTAAAAAATTCAAAAATTCAAATAACATTTTAATTCCTTTAAATTCGGGGCTTTCGCCCCGTCTACCCTAAGCTTGGTTTAGCTTACCTGCCTTGTTCCATGCCCTTATCTTTTTGCCTAGTCAGCTTTTTAGCTTTCTCAGCTTCTTTGGACATATCAAGCCTTTGTGCCGGGTTATAGTAGTCTACGCCTTTGATTTGAGCCATAGTTAGGTTGTCTAGCTGCTTTGCTAAATTTCCGCCTATCCCCAATGTCTTACTGTAGTCTATTCTGACTTCGTATGCTTGGTTCTTGGCCGCCTCTCGGTAGTTTTGGATGGCAGTTAGATCCCGCTCCTTGATTTTTTCTTCGTTTAGCCCGTCGAATTGACTTACGTGATAGAGCGTTTTCGTCTCCAATCGCGGCTTTATCGGGATTTTTTCCTTGACTACGTACGTGATCGCCTTGCCGGTATTTTCATCGAGTCTAACGTTGCCGTCTTTGTCTTTGACTGCTGCTATAACCTCTTTGCCGTCTTTGTCCAGTTTTGGCCTTAGCTCGTGATCTGCGATATAAAGCATTTTAACGCCATCCACTCTCGCTTGTAGGCCGTTTTTGGTTTTTAAAATTTCGCCGGTTTGCTCGTCGTGTTTGAGCTTTAGCACCCCGCCCATCGCGTTGCCTTGCTCCATCGTTACGAATTGAGCCTTGTCGTAGCCTTTTATGGCCATCTCCGCCCTTAAAAGCATGCTGGTCTCTCTTGAATACGTTTTGCCGGTTAAGGCGTTGTAAGGCATGGTGTTATCCACCTCTTCCTTGCTCATATCCCTTTGCCAATCCGCTTTTGCGGTCTTATGAGCTTCAAAAAGTTTATACTTCATATATTTATCGAAGCTCTCTTTTTTCTCGGCATTACTCATCTGCTCCCAACTCTTTTTCTCTTGTTCCGTTGCCATTTTTTATCCTTACGTCTGTCGTTTACTCATAGCTTTTGGGCTATGAGTCGGTATTGGGCTCGTCTTGATCGGCGACCTCCATGCTTTGGTGGGACTTATTTAAATATTCCCATTCCTTGCTCTCGCCATCGCTGATTTCAAACTCACCGTCTTCGCTTGTCGCAAATCGCTCGGCAAGATTTTTCTCATACTCTTTGTATGCTTTTTCTTGCTCTTGCTTTTCTGCATAGGTCATTGCTTACTCCTTAGGGTAGATTTTAGAGCTTTGAGCTCTAATTTAAATCTTTGATAAAAATTTAGATTAGAGCTCTTAAAAAATAATAAAACATCTAAAAATAAAATTACATATAATTTAAATTTAGCAAAAATAAAAATATTATATTTTTAAATTTTTTGCTAAATTTATTATAAAAATTTATAAAATTTTACTCCCTATCCACTTTAATTTTTAGAGCTTTTAGCAGCTCGTCTCTTTGTTGTCTTTTATCATCCGCAGGCTTGATCTCGCTTGAGTCGTTTTGTGCCGTATTTACTTCGCCTTTTGCCTCTTTTTCGCTCCCTTTTTTGGCCGTATAGGCGTCTTGCTTGACGGCAGCTTCGCTTTGGTCGTCCTTTGCCTCAACTTCTAGCTTATCCGCCCCTTTCCACTGTGCCATCTTGAACCAATAAGGCACTTTTGCCTTGATGGGCATCTTGTAAAAGCCTTTAACGAGAATTAAAATATCGCTACTATCTTGGTTTTTCAAATCTTGGGCAGTTACTAGCTTTTTGGCTTCTTTGCTCTTTGAGATATTGCTTTTAAACAGCTCCATATTACCTTGCGATTTGCTGATTTTGATATTTGTGTAGTCGCCGATTAACTTGCTCGTATCCTCTGCGTCTTTGTCGCTATTCATGTTAAAAATTACGTGATATCCGCTGTTATTTTTTACG
This sequence comes from Campylobacter concisus ATCC 51562, assembly GCF_000466745.1. Lineage (NCBI taxonomy): Bacteria > Pseudomonadati > Campylobacterota > Epsilonproteobacteria > Campylobacterales > Campylobacteraceae > Campylobacter > Campylobacter concisus. The sequence continues at coordinate 48,048 of NZ_ANNI01000010.1, forward strand.
ATATTCATATCGTCTTCACCGTAGTATTTTTTGATCTGCTCGTAGCTTTGCGTAACGAAAACCGGTAAAAGTCCATAGCTTCTGCAAAGTGCGGGGGCTTCTAATAAAAACGGCATCTTGCCGAAGCGCACGAACTCATCCCCGAAAAAGTATATAAATCTCTCGGGATCGCTGCACTCTTCTCCGCTCATTAATTTCTTAAATAATGTTTCTATAAAAATACGAATTAAAGGAGCTAAAATTTCGATATCTTCGGTTTGAACGACTACGTACATTGATATTCTTTTCGCTCTTAAATCCTCAAACGTAAAGCTCATCTTGCTGGTTGCGTTGGCTACTTGCGGATTGCTAAAAACCGTCATAAACGTATCGTATGTCGATTTTATGCTTGCAAATTCATTATCTGCGGCTCTTGCATACGCTCTAGCCTGATTTCTCGTGCTTTCGTCGATACCTTCGTCAAAGCTTGTCTGTTTTAGCCAAATTTTAAAAGTATCTACGTCATAGTCTCTCTCTCTTTCTTTGTCCGGGTCGTCCTCGTCTATCTCTTTCATTGCCTCTTCGCCGAATTTTTCGTCCAAATACTCGAAATAATCGGCTTTTGGAGCTTGTGCAAGTTGGGCTAACGTAGCGTGTTTGTCTTTTTGCATAAAGTATTCGGCGAAAAATACAAACATCGTTCTTGCCGATTTTATCCAGTGATCGTTTTCACTGCCTTTTTCGCCTACGAAAATGGTAGAAGCTATCTGCTCGGCCAATTTTTTGATATGTATATACTCCATGTCTTTAACGATTGAACGATCGAACGGGTTAAAAAATAGCGTATTATCCCAGCTAAAAGGGGAGAATAGCTGAATTTCGTTGTTAAAATATTTTTGCCTATACCCGGCTGTTTTTTTATATAGTTCGCCTTTGATATCTAGCGTTACGCAAGAAGCCGGTACGCTTAGTAAATTTGGAATGATCATACCCGCCGTTTTACCGCTTCCAGGAGGCGCTACCACTAGCGTTGAGAGCGGCTGCGTAGCCCTTAAAAACTGCGGATTATCGCTATCTATATTGTGACATCCTAGCACCAAGCCGTTTTTATAGTTTATATTCATTTTAGGGAAGTCTTCGGGCGTCGCAAACCTTGCTGAGCCATAATCTTCGCCGTCTCTAAAATACGGCAATAGCCACCACGTAAAGACTACCAAAAACGGGGCGATCAGCGTAAATAATGCAACGTAAGCCTTTAATTTTAGCGTCGGCGCGCCTATATTTATTAAAATTTTATACGCCACTGCGGGTACTTTTATCAAATCCGGATTAAAAATAACCTTGACTACCGCCAAATATAGCACTACGCCCATTATGAGCGAAACGAAGAAAGCCCAAGCCCATCTTTTAGCGGTAAATTCTTTTGAACTATCCATTTTCCTCCCCTTTTGCCTCCTCATTGCTCGGCGTTTTAGTATGTTTGACATCTATTTTTATTTTTAAATCTTCCATTTTTGCGCTTAATTCTTTTATGACTATTGCGAAGCCCCGCATATTTTTTTCTAGGTCGTTTTTGGCTTCTTCTGGGCCGGTAATGTTTGCATTTAGATGATAGGCAATCTGATTTAAATTTACACCCAAGCGACCGAATTCTCGTAAGAATTCGCTTATTATTTCGTTGTTCGTTTCTATCTGTTCTAGCACATCAGCGTATTTTTCTACATGTATCAACTTTCGAACTACTGCCGATTTACTTTCATTGCGTCTTTGAGATATGCGTTTTAGTACCCTTGCGTCGGCTTCGGTAAAATATATAAAATGTGCGGCTACTTTTCTCATGCTACGATCTTTGCAATATCCAGTTCTTTTAAATTTAAGATATCCGTCACGACTCTTTGATTTTTAACCCTGGCTATTTGGATAATGTAATCGATCGCCGTAACGATAAGGCTATCTAGCATGCGATCATCCACGCTTGATAGGCCACCTCCTAAAATAATATTGGTTTTAATGGCCTTTATGGCGTCTTTGGGATTATTTGCGTGCAAGGTACTTAAATTTCCGGCATGCCCGGTATTGTTTACCCTTAAAAACGAAAAGGTATTGCGGATGTCTATCTCGCCTAAAAATAGCCTATCGGGTCGTAAGCGCATCGCATTATCGATCGCTACCTGATAGCTGTAAATTTCGGTGGCGATTTTGGGTACGGCCAGCTGCGTTTTATTTACGTTTTCTACCCTAAGCTCTTGGCTGTCCTCTATGGTGACTACTCGCTCGCCCGGGTCTATTTCTCCCATTAACGAGTTTAAAAAGCTGGTCTTCCCGCTTCCCGTTCCGCCGCTTAAAAGTACGTTTTTCTTATCCCGGATCAGCTCTTTGATTTTTTCATAAGTCCAGCCCTCGTTTATCACGTTTTGACTTAAGGTAAAACTTTCTAATTTAAAGGCCTCTTTGCTGGGTATCCTTATACAAATTGCGATATCGCTATTAAACAGACTTGATTTATGCTGCGCTTGGACTCGGTAACGTAAAAACGGATCGGGCAGTTCGCATGAAAGGTGGCAATGCGTTTCATCGAAGCGCTGATTTCTTCTAGTGGCCAGCTCGATCAAAAAATTATTTAGAAATTTTATATCTAGCTTTGGGTCTTGCACTATTTCCCAGTGGTCGCCGTAGTCTATGTTTATTTCGCACGGCCGATTAAATATTAGTTCGTTTGCCCGCAGGGTCAAATACGGCTTTAAAACGCCTAAAATATTATTTAAAATTATGCTTTCACTCATTTTACTCTTCTTGGCTTGCTTCTGTTGTGCTCGTGCTTACCAAATCGTTTTTTTCTTGCACTAGCTTTTCTAGCTTCTGCCTTTCTTTTGCAGCGTTTGCCTCAGCCTTTTCGGTAATTTTTAGCTGATTTGCTATGCGTTTTAGTAGTCTATCGTTTGCTTTTTTATTTTGTAGCTCAGTCTTAACTTGGCTTTTGATTTGCTCGTATTGCATCGGCTTTCCCTTTAATCGTTAAAATATTGCATCATCACTTCGCCGTTTTTTGGTTTTGCAAACCACATATGATTTGTAGGCACTAAAAATATACGGCTTCCGCTTTTGATTTCTATGGTTGGCTTGATTTGGCTTTGCTGCTGGATTATGTCTTGCACTACACTGCTTACGTCGCTTCTAGCATTTGAGTAAATTTCGGTGGCGTAAGAGTTGTTTGAATTTCCCATTTTTGAGGCTATACCTAAAAGCAAAGCGTTCGTAATCGTTGAAATTGAGTAGGCTATGCCGTAGCGTTCCCAATATTTATTATTTATCGCTCCTACGACTCCATTCATTCCCATATTATCGGCGGCCATTGCATCTGTTAGCATTATATTAATGCCTTGCGGCGTGATTATCTCGCGCCACCTGATTTCCAGCCTTTCATGCCCGATTTTGGTGTCGTTGGTGTAAAAGCCTATCACTTTACTTCCGCGAGGGATCAGCACCGCTCGCCCCATAGCAGCATATATGTCTTGCTCTATTTGAGCCGTTACTATTCCGCTCAAATCCGAACTTATCGCGCTCGTTAGAATTGCCGGGATCAGCCGCCCGGCTCTAATAGTGCGGTATAGTCTGTGTTCATTCGTGCTGACATCTAGGCTTTTTTGATTTGAGAAGCCATCGGCGCCGTATTTTAATGAGTTTTGATTTACGTTTTTTATCTCGTTGTTGCGATTGGCTAAAATTTGAGCTCTTATTAGCTCGCGCATTTTGTTTTCGTAGGCGGCCTGGTTGTCTCTTCTTATTTCTTGTTTTAGACTCTCTTGCTTGGCTTTTAGCTCTTCTTGTTTATCTCTAGCGCGCTGCGCCATCTGCTCTTGCTCTTTCGTCATATCTTCGGGCGTAGCGGCCGGCACTCCTGGCGCGATCTGCCCGGATTGCTTTTTATTAGCTTCGAGTTCTTCTAATTTCTTTAAAATTTCGCCTAAATTTTGCCCGTCCTCGCTCGGCATTTTCTTTCCGGCTTTATAAATGTAATCGTCGACCGGAAATTTTGAATTTTCAAAAAGATGATTCAGATTCTTTTGGTTTTGTAAATTTCTTATTTGCTCGTCTTGCTGCTCTTGCCCGGCCGCCTCGTTAAAAATTTCCTCCGCCAAAAGGGGAGAGGAAATTATACTAAGCGTCGCAAGGCTTAAAAGCAGCGTTTTCTTCCCCTTTTTCATTCTAAAATCCTCTTGCTTTCTTTGTGGATTCGTTATATTTTTCTTGGTTTTTCGTTATTGTTTTGCTATTCTCTTTTTGTCTTTGTTTTACGGCCTCTTCATCTGTGTTTAAATTTTTTCTTATCTCTTTTCTTAGTTTTTCGGCCTGCGTTTCTTTGCGTTCTACGCATACGTAGCTATCGCCGCTTTTAATCGTAAATTTCGGATTTATAGTCTCTGCGATTATGTAATCGCCTATTACCCTCGTTTCTACCGGGCTATCTTGTTTATCAATGACTGCGTAAATAGTAGGGATTTGCGGCATTTCGTCTTTGGAATACTTAAAATACGTAAATTTCTTATCGCTAAAAATTTCAGCCGATAGCAGCCACTCGTTTTCTTTTTTGGCTTTTTGCGTATATCCGCTGTAAATATCGCTCTTTTTGACTTTCAGCTCGGCTATGCCGTCTTTTATTGTTAAATACTCCTTGCCATCCTCTTCAAGCTTAGCAAGCTTAGCTTTTTGCGTTTCGCCGTCTTTTATACGAACTATGAAGCTTGGGTCGCTTGAATTTTTATAATCCGTCGAAAAAATATAAAAGGTATGGATTTTTCCATCACCCGTAAAAATCGTTAGGCTAGTATCGATGCCGATTAGTTGCGGGATTATTGCGATAGCATTAGGTTGGCTTGGGATTTGCTCTATTTTAAAGCCGGTCTGGTCGCCTAGCACGAAATTATCTATCTCGCTATCAAATATCAGCGTAGTGGCCATTGCGTGGCGCGTGCGAATTTTGATGGTTTTATCGGGCTGATATTTGACTACTTGCGTATTTTCGTATCCACTGTATTTCTTTGAGTGAAATTTTTGCTGCAATGCCTTTAAATCTTGATTGCGGATGGCGTTTTTCATAAGCTCCAGCTCGTCTTTGCCTATCTGCCTATCCGAACCATCGGGCTCACCGCCGAAGTCTATTACGTCTTGTTCGGGAATTTGCCCGCCGTTAGGGTCGTTAAATTTTGCCCCTTGCGGCTGCTGCCTTTGTTTGTATAGTCCGAGCGGATTTATTTTAAAATTCGATTGTATATTGTTGTTTACGTCTTTGTTTTTATCGTTAAATATATCTTCGCCCATAGAGCCGTTTTGCTGCTGCTCGTTTACCAGCTCTTGAGTTTGGCGCATAATGGCGCGGATTTGATTCATCTGTTCTTCGCTTAGTCCCTCTTGAGGCTCGGCCGCGCTTAAATTTAAAGCAAGTGCCGAGACGATCGAAAGTTTTATTAAATTTCTCATTTTGAGCCCTTTTCGTCCAAAATTTGCGTTATTTGATATTTACTTACGATAAAACCGGTAGGATTTTTCATCGTATCGGCGTATGTGCCGCTTTGGTTGCGAAAGTCGTACTCTATCGCGCTTCTGTATTTTTTATAGCTTACTTCGGTGCGCGTAGGATTCGTGATCTCGGCCTGGAAGTCGACCGTCGCTACGTTTTGACTTAAAACGGCTACGTTTAAAATTTGAATGTTGCGGAAGTAATTTTTAGTCGTATAAATCGAGTTGGGATCGCTTACTAAACTTTGAAACGCTTCCCATACCTGCCTGCTGCTTTGCGTGCGTATCTCGTTGTAGCGCTCGACATCGTCTATGCGATTTATCATCTCTCTGTTTTTAACGTATCCAGCTAAAATGCTTTTTAGCAGCTCTTCGTTGCTGCGGACATTTAGGCTCGTATCGTCTATAGTCACGAAGCGGGAGTCGCCGTCTGAAAATTTAAGTAAAACCGGCTTTGTTTCCTTTAACGGCGTTAAAAGCGCTATTGCTACCGCCAGACTTACGCTTACGACCGCGAGGGCTATGATCGTATAAAACATATACGCTTTAATGTTTCTTTCGGCTCTAAAAATAAAATTTGGGTCGATCTTTCTCTCTTCAAACGCCATTTAACCCACCTTTATAAAATCGTAACAAGCGCAGGGGCTTATTCTTTCTATTTTGCTAGGTTTATCCGCGCATCCGCTTAAAAGCGCCGCTAGTATCGACGCCGCCATGATGATTGCAATCTTTTTCATCTTTAACTCCTCTTCCCTTTAAATTCTATGTAATGTTTTCGCCAGTGAATCGGGCTATCGTTTTTAAGCTGCTTTAAAAGCATTACGTTGTCCGAGCTTGACGAGAATACTCGCAAGTAGCTTCCGAGCCTCGATAAATCTATATCCAGCTTTGCGCTCTCGTTTCTTAATTTCATATTTAGCAATATTTGCCTCGCATTCGAGTTTGTCTCTTTTAAAAATTTGGCTTCCGTCGGCGTTAATCCTATCATCGCGTTTAACTCCGCCAGCGTCTCTTCGCTATTGGTCGGAAATATGACAAAATTTGCGATATTGTCCAAAAAAGACGAGCCGCGCTCAATGTTGTTAAATAAGCTCATATTTTGAAAGCCCATACACATTACTCCGCCGATTTTTCTAACTTCCAGGATTGCTTCTAGGATTTTTTCTTGCATCGTCTCATCCTGCAAATAATCCTTTAACTCGTCTATAAAGCAAAAGAAGCCGCGCTTATCCGCGCTATTTTTGGCTTTATTTTTTAGTTTATGAAAAATATATATAGCCGTAAGTCCGGCGGTTTTTTTGTTTTGCAGTATGCCATCCATATTTAACACTGATAGCTGCTTGGTAAAATTTAGGGCGTCTTCTTTGTTGTCGAATATCGAACCCTTATAATTATCAAATCTGATTTTTAGTCTTGATTTCTCGTTATTGTCGCTTGGAAGCGATATAATAAAATCGCTTAGCGTTAGCGTTTGACCATCTTGCTTCATGTCGTATATACGGTCTATCGTATTGTTAATATCGTTTATGGCTTCATGCTCGTCGTTTTTAACTTCGGCCATAAAGCGTAGCCATGATTTTAAAAAGTCTCTATTTTCGTTCGTGTCGGCTAGACTGAACGGATTTAATTTAAAGCCATCGCTCTCACTATCGTGGTATTCGCCGTCTACGTAGTTCGTGAAGTTATACATACCGCGTAGCTTATCCATTGCAAATATATCTATCGGGTATTTAAATAAATTTGTCATTAAAAATTGCGCCAGCGTCGTCTTTCCGCTTCCGGTTCCGCCCACTATCATCGTATGCCCGGCTGGGCGATCGCCGTCTGGCTGCCAGTGAAAATTGAATAAATACGGCGTGCCGTTTAGGTGCTTAAATGTCGTTATCGCTTCGCCACCCCAGTCGTTTTGGTTAAATCCGGTTACTTCGTTTTCAAAATTTGCGATCGTGGCTAAGTTGCTGATATTTAGCGTTTTCTTTCTAGCGTTTAAATTTCCGCGACTAGGAAAGAAACTAAAATAAAGGGCTTTTTGATTTAGCGTTTCTCGGACAACATTTAATCCTTGATTTTCTAGGATATTTTTTAGCTCATTCGAGCGGTTTTCCAGCTCTTTGAGGCTATCGGCTAGGCAATATACCGAAAAGCTCGTTTCCACTAAATTTTCTCTGTCGGCTTGGATTAGCTCCATTAACTGATCTAGCTCTTGGCGGACTAGCTCTACCGCAAACGCTTTGGTGTCCTTTATCTTCTTGATCGCCTTGCGCTTTTCGTAGGCTTTTAGATAAATCATAGCCATAAATTCGTTATTGCTTTTGATTAAATTTGAGGTGATGATCGACTTGATTTGCTCAGTTTCGTAGGCTTTTACACTGATAAATCTAGCATATTTGGTCGTGCCGTCGTTGCGGTAAAACTCTATGTAGTCTTTTTTAAATTCGACGTATGAGCTTATGTAACTATCTGTGATCAGCTCATTCGTATATGCAAGGTTCGTCTCTTTCGCGTTTGAATACGTGGCATAAAAATTTATGATCTCATCGCCGCTTAGTTGTCTTGGCTGATAAATCGAGAAGTAGTTTTTGATGTTCGAGAACGTATCGCTTAAAAGCTCGATTTTCTGCTTTAATTTTGCGCTTTCGTTGCTTTCGTCACCCTCTTCGCTAGTCATTTTGGTTTTAAAGCTTTCCAGTAGTCCTGTGATATTTTTCGTCATCGTAGAAATTATTAAAAAGTATCTTATAGCGTATATATCTTGATCGGTTTCCCATTTTTTTATGATCTCATTCGCATACGGATTTATATTTTTGTCTGTATATTCTTTGTCGTCTTGCTTTGTTTTTTTGATGATTAAATTTATTTCTACGTCATCTTTCAAAGTCGTAAAAAACATAACGCGGTTTAAAAGGTAGTCCGTCTCGTCGTCTAGGCTGATTCCGGCGTAGCTTACCCCTTTTAGCTCTACTGCTATACTTGCGTTGCCGTCTTTGGTGATTATTATATTCTCGCCGTATTTGCAGGCGATGTTGTTTTCCTTTGCCAGTGTATAAATCTGCGGTTCTGCTATCATTAAAATTTCATCCGCTTTTTTATTGATCTTATTGATTTTTGATAAAACGTCGTTTTCCGTTTTATTTTTAATGCTTGGTTTTTCTTGGCTTACGTCAATGCCAAGCTCTCTTTTTAGTTTTTCTTTCTTTTTGTTTTGATTCCACTCTTTGATTACGCCTATTATTCCGCGAGCCATTTTCTAACCTATGCATAAAATTTGTTTTGCGATATTTTCATTTTAGAACCGATGATATCGTATATGTCTTCATCAAAAAATTCTAAAATAAAGAAGAAGCAGTATAAAATAGCAACGACTGCTAGCGAATATAAAATCAAGATAAACCACGAGATAAATCCAGCGATTATAATCGTGAATAGACTCGTGGTTGTTAGACCTATGATTTTCGTTCTTTTGGTTAAGTCCATATAGCAGTCGGTCACTATCATTCGCTTTTACCTTTTACATTGCTGCGGCAGATAAGCCGTATGCAATACCAAGAATAATCGCGATACCAAGTAGCAATTTTATATTATTTTTTAAAGCCTCGATATTTACGAACATTATCGTTAAGAATACTACGACCCAAATAATACCGAATACGGTGATTACCGTATTGATAACGCTTGCGGCACTACTGCCGGCTTCAGTGATTTGTTCGTTTGCCTTTGTTTCCAAAGTTTTTAAAACGTTTTGGCCGCCCGCTCCGAATAAATGAAACGGCAAGAACATTAAAAAGTAAAAAATACTTTTCGCCTTTTTTGAGACTTCTCTCATTGTTTGCTCCTTTTTGATTAGAATATTTTCGATTTCTAGCACTATACTATTTTTCGAAAAGCGAGATTTTGTAAAAGTGATTTTGTGAATAGCGATTTAAAGGATATACAAGCAATTCTTTTAAAGATTTTATAAGTATTTATTTACTTTTTTACTTTTTCATATTGATTATTTTATAGGCTTTTTGCGATTATTTTTTTAAAAAAGTCTTTTTACAAAATTACGCTTTTCAAAAATTTTACAAATTCTTTTAAAAATTTTCTCTTCCGTTTCGTTTTGCTTATCTCTGAATACTTTTGCTAGATATTTTTAATTCTTTCTTATATTTTGTTCATAAGCTTATCCGAATAAAATTTTCTTGTTTTATTTTTACGCATTGCGAATATAGTTCTAACTTTTCAAATATTTTTGCGCTCTTTTTACGCTTTCCCCTTTAAAACCTACTTGCTTTTTCTCAAAAATAAAATGCTCTGCGTTTTATTTTATTTTCGGTAGTTGCAAAATTACCGAAAATCACAGCTTTTTTAAGTTTAGTTTCCCAATTTTTAGGCGTTTTATCGCCGTAAAATGGGCTAAACTTAAAAAAGTGATATATAAAGGCGGTTATCCTGCCTTACTTCTGGCATTATCTTTTCTTAAAGCTACTTACACTAACATCTTTTGCAAATATCTTTAAAAGCTATGAATACTTTTTAAGAATTTAAAAGGGAGAGAATTTGGCAAGACGCGATTGGGATGCGTTTTTCGAAGAACTAAAAGCTATCAGAGCCGGCTATACTCGTACGGCAAAATCGGAGCATAAATACGTTTCTTTTGAAAGCGGCGTAGGATTTTCTCGCTCGCATATTCCTTTTCCTAAAAATAACTTTGCCAAGCAATCAGTCGTAAAGATGATTTCAAATTTGCCTAAAACTTCCATCAAGCGTTGTATCGACTACGCTCTTAAAAACTCTCTCGACGGCGCGGCTATCAATGAAAAAGGGGAGAGAGTAGGCAGCGATGAAGTTTTAAAAGATTGGGGCAAGGATTTCGGCGATAATACAAACTCGAAGGACGCGTGGCATCTAATTTTTTCTATCAACGAGCCTTGCGACGATCAGCAAAAATTAAGAGCTTTGAGCGAGAGTGTACATAACGTATTAGGTCTAAATTTTAGCGGACACAAGTATGCTTTCGTGCTACACACCCATCAGAATAATCCGCACGTGCACGTGGTTTTAAATAAACGAAATAGCTTTACCAATAAAAAAATCCACTTTGATAGCAGAAGCGAAATCAGAGAGTTTTTTGACGACGTGCGGACGAATTTCGCTTACTCTCTCGGAGCTCGTGGGCTAAAATACGAGAATAAAAATTTCTTGCAAAAGGATTTAAAGCTCGAATTTAACAAAGTAAAATCCGCCGTGAAGCTGGAAGCGGACGACTATACGGCAAAAGATAAAATAAACGACTATTATTCAAAAATGCAGGATAAAAATAAGCAAAGCTATGACGCTACAGCAGGGCGAATTGAAGCTATGAATAACGAACTTGCCGCGCTTAAAAAAGATAATGAAGAGCTCTTACGGCTCTTTATGCTTTATACTAAAAAGCGAAATAAACGGGCGTATAAGCTCGCTCGTGAGTTAAAAGAAAGTAACCGAGTCATCAAAGAAAAGAGCAAGGCCGTGCTATCTGAAATCGACAAAATAAATAAAATTTCCAGTCAAGCTACGCAGCTTAACGAGATGCGATTGGCTCACTATAAAGACCACTCCGCAGGGCTAAATTTACTTGAAAATTTTAGCTACAACTACAATAAAATTTATCCGAAAAATAGGGGCGCGAGCAAGGCCGATGTCGAAAATTATAAAAAAGTGCGACGCGCTATCGCTATTCATCGCGGCCGCGAGGACGATGCGGCTAGGAAGTATTTCGAGGATAGCCTGCTAGTTACTCGCATGCTCGGGCGTAACGAAAGTCTTTTTAAATTAACCGCAAAGCTTGAAATTTTAGATAAAAACCTTTACGTCTTGCAGCACTCGGGCATAATCGGCGAAGAGGCTACCGCTTTTGAAAAAAGGCTAAAAAGCAATAAGGAATTTATCGCGGATATTTGTCAAAAACGCTTCGACTACGTCGGCAAAAAGCTTTTAAATAGCGATAAAATCGATAAGGACGGTTTTTTGTTCAAAGAATATTTTAAAGGCGTATCGGTGCTGGGCGTTAAGCCTGACGATCGTCTAGTAAAAATCAAAAACGAAAAGAGGCTTTATAAAGACGTCTTGGCTGAACGATCCGGTAAGACTAAAACTCAGGGTTCTCGCCCGGCGGATCAAAATAAATTTAATAATGAACTTGGCGGTCGAGAGTAGATTATATTTAAGAAATAATAAAATATTTAAAAATAAAATTATATTTCATTAAAATATAGTAAAATTAGAAATATCATATTTTTTAAATTTATGTAAAAAGAAGTATAAAAAAATTAAAATTTAGAAAGGGAAGGAAGCTTATTTTCCCCTTTTTAAAAATTCAAACGCAAAATTATTTTACGTTTTCGTTCGAGTTGCTTTTGATGATGCCCTTGAGCTTGTCTGCATATGATTTATCAAGCTCAAGTCCATTTTTTCGTAAGTCGTTGTAGCCTTTTTGAATATCTGCCCCAAGATCGCTCTTGGCTTGCGGGGTTAAAATATTCTGCTTCTTAACGAAGCGATCGATCTTTTTTTGTAAATCTTCGCACAGCTCTTGCTTCGTTTCTTTTATGACTTTCTGAAGATTTTCTTTGAGATTAGGAAGATCTGTGCGTATAACGTCTTCTATGATCTCGTTTTGTATATTGTCATAATTGTGAGAAGACCAATTTCTGATATCTCTTATCCCTTTTATATCTTCTTTTTTAAATTTATCTAATATATGGTATTCCTGCGCTTCTTCAAGCTTCTTAAATTGCTGGTATACGACGTCGATATGTTTCATTATCGCTGGCTTTGCAAGCAGCTCGTCTTCTAGTGCTGCTGTAACGCCTTTGGGCTTACAAATTTCAAATACTTGATCTATTTTTTCTACCGCCAGTTCTAATCGATATATAATTTTTTTATCAGACATAAATCGCTCCCCTCACTATCTTGTCGTCTTGCATTTTTTGTTCAGAATAGAAATCGCAAATATCTACCGATTTATGAAATTTGCCCGCGATCTGCTCTTTTAAATCATTTAAATACGCAAGCGCTTTAAACGCGTGCAGTCTATCCAAAAAGTCCTTTTTGTCGGCCAAAACGACTATATCTATATCCGAGTCTTCACCCGCATAACCTTTGGCATAGCTTCCGAAAAGTCCTATCTTTTGGATGCCGTCTTTTTCAAGACCCGGCTTGAGCTCGGATAGATATGCGAGTATCGATTCTTTGGTTAAATCGGGTAACGTCGTCTTCATTGGGGATTCTCCTTTTTCTATCTTTTTCCGTTTTCAAGAACCGTTATATATTCTGGATCGCACTCAAATTTGCCCCATTTTGTACATTCGACCTCGTATGCCGACCCTACTTTTTTATTATTTTTATCTACGACTACTACTACGAGTTTCTCATTGTTTATGAGGTCGTTTTGAGCTTTCCATCTTGTAAATTTGGCAAAGCCCTGCTCTGATGTATAATTTTTCCAATTTTCGCCATTAAATAAGGTCTGTGCATGATAAAATTCAAAATCTGCATTTTTAACTCTCTCTTTTAGCTTATTGACCATTGCATCGTAATTTGCTTGTTTTATTGCCGGATTTGCATTCTCTAGCTTTACAAGCCCATCATCTTCACCGCATCCTGCCAACATAAGCCCGGCTATAACAGCCGCCGTCAGCAGTTTAATTTTCTTCATTTTTCATCCTTATTTTTACAAATTATAGCATATTTTGCTATTTACTTTTGCCGCCTCTCGAACTCCTCGTAAATCGGCATCAGGACTTCCTCTTTGTGGCCTCTGAAATCAAAGCCCAGCGAGTCCAAGTAGTCCGCCATCATCTCTACGCTACTCTTCAAAAAGCCAAGCTCCCTGTCGCTAATGTTGCCAAGCTCCACCGGCTCAAGAGGGAGTGGGGCTTTGATTAGCTCCGCCATTATATCGTGTGCCCTTTCAAATTTATTATAGTTCTTGTTCATTGACTCATGCTGCCCTTCGTCTATTTGACCCCTAAAGGTTTCGCGGCGCCCAACCATCGGTCTGTCTAAACGTTTGCGCCAGCTTATCTAAAATAAAAACTTTAAACGGATCGTGGCTAAAAAATACGCCATAGCTTTCAACGTTCGTCGCGTTGCCTATAAATTTAAGCTTTATCGCCTCCGTGTATTCACCATCCCTTTTTAAGGAGTATCGCCCCTCATCCATCGAAGAATTTAAACGGGCGTAGTCTATTTCCGTTAAATAAATTTTCATTGTAATCCTCTTGCTATGCCGTTGCCCGGATGTATCTATCCATGCAATCTTTAAGTCCTTTTAGCGTGTTATATGAATAAAAGTGCCTATCCCGCGTGTTTGTACCACATTCACAATATAAAAATAGAACCTCTTGCTCGTTCCAATTCGTGCTAGCGCCGTAAGTCCAGCCGTCTATTTCAATTCTTGCTCCGGTTTCATCTTGTTTAACTTCGCCGTATTGGCTAAGTAGTTTAATCGCATTCGTTAATTTCATCTTTTTAAGTTCCTTTCTTCTTAATTTATAAAACGATTATACCACCTTTTAACTTAAAAAATAATAAAATAATAAATAATAAAATATCAAATAATTAAAATATATAAAAATATAAAATAGCAAAAAAGCAAAAATAACCTAAAAATAAATTAGAAACCTAAGCATTATTTAAGCCTAAATTTGATTTTCTTTCCCCTTTTTTAATTCCCGCTGCCGTCATTGGCGGCAGCTTCTGTATTTAGGAGGGGCGTTGCGGGGTGCCCCCGCTTAAACCCATAGAAGCCGAGACCTTAGGCTCGGCTTCGGCGCGGCAGCACCTTAGTGCAGACCGCCAACAAGAACGGCATTTTGTAAAAATTTTACTCATCCCAAATCCGAGCAAACCCCCAAGAATAGGAATTAAAATGTAATTTTTAAAATCTTATTCAAACCTTAAACTTTAAAAAGCAAGCCAAATTTTCACCGCTCTGGCCGTGCTACCAATTCCAATCCGGACA
>NZ_ANNI01000011.1 GCF_000466745.1 Campylobacter concisus ATCC 51562
AAACCTTAAACTTTAAAAAGCAAGCCAAATTTTCACCGCTCTGGCCGTGCTACCAATTCCAATCCGGACAGCCTAAAATTTGACCGCCCGAACATCTGAGAGCTACCGCTTTACTTAACCCGGCAGCGGGACGTTATGAGCGAGATTTTGTAAAAAATTCACTTGCCGTAATCTCTATCAAACCCCCAAATAAAGGGGATAAGATATAAATTCCAAAAGCTTATATAAACCTTAAACTT
>NZ_ANNI01000012.1 GCF_000466745.1 Campylobacter concisus ATCC 51562
ATTTTATTAAATTTGGGTTATGTAAGCTTTAAAGCATCTTTTGTTACTATTGCGTTTTCAAATTTAATTTAGGTGAACGATGTTTATAAAAGGTTTTTTTTCAAACTCAGTTGGCATTATGGTTTCAAGAATTCTTGGACTTATAAGAGACCTTTTAACAGCTTCCATCCTTGGAGCTGGCATATTTAGTGATCTTTTTTTTATCGCTTTTAAAATCCCAAATTTATTTCGCCGCATATTTGGAGAAGGTGCCTTTACACAGGCATTTTTACCAAATTTTACAAATAGCAAGAAAAAAGCGATCTTTCAAGCTGAAATTTTTATCAAATTTCTACTTTTTATAGGCGCATTAACGCTTCTTGTAAATTTATTTACGCCCTACTTTATAAAGATCATCGCAAGCGGCTTAAGCGAGCAAAATATCATAGATGCAGTGCCACTTGTGCGTATAAATTTCTACTATCTAGCCCTTGTTTATATCGTCACATTTATGGGTGCGCTACTTCAGTATAAAGGGCACTTTGCCACGACTGCGTTTTCAACTGCGCTACTAAATTTAGCCATGATCGCATCGCTACTTTTGGCTCGTGGCAAGAGCGAGAGCGTGGTCGCACTTTATCTTAGCTTTGGTGTCGTTGCAGGCGGTGTTTTGCAGGTTTTGGTGCATCTAGTTGCTATGAAATTTAACGCCTTAAATAAAATTTTCTGGGGCGGTCTAAGCGGATATTTTAAAGGCAAAAGAGCGCAAAGCAAAGGCTTTTTTATAAATTTTTATCACGGCTTACTTGGCTCAAGTGCGATGCAAATAAGCGCATTTATGGACACTTGGCTAGCTAGCTTTTTGGTAAGTGGCTCGATAAGTTACCTCTTTTATGCAAATAGAATTTTTCAGCTCCCACTTGCTATCTTTGCGATCGCGCTCTCTCAAGCACTCTTTCCAAAGATCACCAGGCTTTTAAAGCAAAAAGATGAGGCAAACGCCCTAGTTTGGACAAAAAAGAGCTTTTACCTGCTACTTTGTGCCCTGCTAGCAGCCACGATCGCAGGCGTTGTGCTAAGTGAGTTTATCATCTGGCTCTTGTTTGAGAGAGGAAATTTCGTAAGGGCAAATACTATTGAGTGCGCCAAGGTGCTAAGTGCCTATTTGGTGGGGCTTACGCCATTTGGTCTGGCTAAAATTTTCTCACTTTGGCTTTACGCAAATATGAAGCAAAAAGAGGCAGCTAAAATTTCCATCATCTGCCTTGTGATAAATTTGATCCTAGCAGTCATTTTGATGCAGAAATTTGGAGCTGCTGGCCTTGCATTTGCAAGCTCACTTGGGGGATTTTTACAGCTTATTTTATATATAAGAGCCTTTGGAGCTAAGCGATTTTTAGCTATAATCGAGCCTAAATTTATAGCCGCCATCGCTATTTTGGCGGTTTTGCTCTATTTTGGTTTAACATTTTTAAAGGATATATTTAATGCGAATTTTTGATACTTCTAAAAGAGAAAAGGTTGAGTTTAGCCCTATTAAAGATGGTGAAGTTAGCATCTACCTATGCGGTCCAACGGTCTATGACGACGCACATTTGGGGCATGCAAAGTCAGCCGTTAGCTTTGATCTTTTAAGAAGGGTTTTAAAAGCGCTTGGCTACAAGGTTAAATTTGCAAGAAACTACACTGATATTGACGATAAAATTTTAAATAAAATGGCGCAAACTGGTCAAAGCCTAGAGGAGATCACAAACAAATATATAGCGCATTATGAGAGCGACATGGGCGCTTTAAACGTGCTTGATCCAGACTTTAAACCAAAGGCTACGCAGTGCTTGGAGGCGATCATTAGCTACATCAAAGTGCTTATGGATAGGGGCGTGGCGTATAAAACCAGCGATGGAATTTACTTTGATACGAGCAAGGATAGTGGTTATTTTAGCATTAGCGGCAAGGACAATAACACCGATCTAATCGCGCGCGTGGCAAGTTTTGGCGAGAAAAGAGACGAAAAAGACTTTGTTCTTTGGAAATTTGACGAGAAATGGTATGAGAGTCCATTTGGCAAGGGTCGTCCTGGCTGGCACACCGAGTGCGTGGCGATGATAAGAGAATTTCTAAGCGATAAAGAAAATGATAAATTTGAGATCGACATCCACGCTGGCGGCATCGACCTGCTCTTTCCGCACCACGAAAATGAGGCTAGCCAGTGCAGATGCGCTTATCATAAAAATTTGAGCAAATACTGGATGCATAACGGCTTTATAAAAGTAAATAACGAAAAGATGAGCAAGAGCTTAAATAACAGCTTTTTCGTAAAGGACGCCCTAAAAAATATTCATGGCGAAGTACTTAGATATTACTTGCTTACGAGCCATTACAGGGCGCATTTTAATTATTCAGATGAAGACTTAGTGGCTTCAAAAAAGAGGCTAGATAAAATTTATCGCCTTAAAAAAAGAGTTGATGGCGTGCAAGCAGGTGCAATAAATGAGAGCTTTAAAAATGAGCTACTTGAGGCACTAAGTGATGATCTAAACGCTTCAAAAGCACTTGCAAGCGTTGATGAGTTTGTAAAAACAGCAAACGAAAGGCTTGATAATAGCCCAAAAGATAAAGTCTATAAGGCCGAAGTAGTGGCGAATTTGGAGCTTATAAGTGAAATTTTGGGCATTGCTAGCACAAATTATGTTGAGTATTTTCAGTTTGGTGTAAGCAACGAGCAAAAAGAGCAAATTAAAAGGCTTCTTGATGAGCGAGCGGTAGCTAAAAAAGAGAGAAATTTTGCAAGAGCTGATGAGATAAGAGACGAGCTAGAAAAGATGAATATCTCCATTATGGATACACCAAACGGCGTAGTTTGGGAGAAAAGCAATGACTAACTTTGGCTTAAAAGATGTACTAAAACGCTTTGGCCCATATTTTAAAGACTACATTCCACACTTCATCCTAGCCTTCATCGGCATGGGGCTTGCAAGTGGTGGAACAGCAGTCAGCGCGTATTTGGTGGAGCCAGTACTTAATAAAATTTTCGTTGAAAAAAACGAAACACTGCTTTATTTGTTACCATGTGCGATCATCGCTATTTATCTGTTAAAAAATGTTGGAACTTTTATGCAGGCCTATTTTACCGCTTATATTGGCCAAGATACGATTAGAAGATTTCGTGAAAAGATGGTCGAAAATTTACTAAATTTGGACATGAAATTTTTTAATGATTTTAGAACAGGCGAGCTAATAAGCAGAACCACGAACGACATAGAGCGCATAAGATCTATTGTTTCAAGCATTATACCAGAGCTTATTAGGGAGCTTGTAACTATCATAGGTCTGCTTTGTGTAGTCATATATCAAAGCCCTAAATTAGCCTTTTTTGCACTTGTTGTTATGCCAATAGCGATTTATCCGATCTCGCGCCTTGCTAAAAAGATGAAAAAAATCTCAAAAAAATCGCAAGAAAAGACATCTGATATCACTTCAGCCTTGAGTGAAATTTTTACAAATATCGAGATCATCAAGGCAAATAATGCCCAAAAATACGAGCACTCACGTTTCGTTGAAGAAAATAACAAATTTTTTAAGTTAAACCTTAAAACCGTAAAAATCGAGCAACTAGTAAGTCCACTAATGGAAACAATTGGCTCAATAGGCGTGGCAGCTGTCATCATAATAGGTGGCAAAGACGTCATTGACAGAAATATAAACATGGGTGCTTTCTTTTCATTTTTAACTGCGCTTTTCATGCTCTACACTCCTCTAAAACGTATCGTAAATATATACAATAA
The DNA here is from genome assembly GCF_000466745.1 of Campylobacter concisus ATCC 51562. NCBI lineage: Bacteria > Pseudomonadati > Campylobacterota > Epsilonproteobacteria > Campylobacterales > Campylobacteraceae > Campylobacter > Campylobacter concisus. Next base: position 3,765 of record NZ_ANNI01000012.1, read on the forward strand.
AATGCAAGATGCGATCGCTGCGAGCGAGAGGACATTTTTCTTGATGGATAAAGTAAGCGAGATAAAAGATGGCGAAAAAGTGTTAAGCGAAGAGATAAATTTGATTAAATTTAATGATGTCAGCCTAAACTACGGCGATAAAGAGGTTTTAAAAGGTATAAATTTGGAGGCTCGCAAGTCAGAATTTATAGCCCTAGTTGGTTCAAGCGGTGGCGGAAAAACATCGCTCATGAATCTACTTATGAGATTTTACGACGTAAATAGCGGAGAAATTTTAATAAATGAAACAAATTTAAAAGATATCAAAATCCATTCACTTCGCCAAAACATCGGCCTTGTAACGCAGCGTGTATATATCTTTAACGATACAATCGCTAAAAACGTGGCTTACGGCAGAGAATTTAACGAAGAAGCCGTTATAAATGCACTAAAAATGGCAAATGCTTATGAGTTTGTAAATAAACTAGATAACGGCATCAACACTATCTTAAACGAATTTGGCACAAACCTTTCAGGCGGTCAAAGACAACGCATCGCTATCGCTAGAGCGCTTTATCAAAACCCACAAATTCTTATCTTTGACGAAGCCACTTCAGCGCTTGATAACGAGAGTGAAAAAGAGATCACAAAGGCTATAAACAACCTAAGAAACAAAAAGATCATCTTTGTCATCGCTCACCGCTTAAGCACGGTTGAGAGTGCTGATAAGATCGCAGTTTTAAGTGGTGGAAAGGTCGTTGATATCGGAAGCAATGAAGAGCTTAGCAAGAGAAATGAAATTTATGCAAAACTTAAAGGCAAAGCCTTAGTTTAAGGCGATTTTTGCTAAGATTTGCACAAAATTTTAGGCATTTTAAAGAGGTTAAAATGAGCTTAAACTACGAAACTTTAAAATCTATATTTTTTAAATTTGATCCAGAAACTGCCCATAAAATCGCAGAACTTGCAATGATCGGGGCAAATAAAATTTTTCCAGGATCTTTAAGCTTTGTAGCAAATAAGTGCGTGGTCGATGACAATGCACTAAAACAAAATTTATTTTCAAGCACTTATCACAATCCAGTTGGCATAGCTGGAGGCTTTGATAAAAATGCCACAATGTTTGGAGCGCTCACGGCTCTTGGCTTTGGGTATTTAGAATTTGGCACATTTACTCCAAAACCTCAACCTGGCAACGATAAACCGAGACTTTTTAGGCTCATAGACGAAGAGAGTATCCAAAATGCGATGGGCTTTAACAACGACGGCTGTGAGGCTGTCAAAAATAGAGTCAAAAAACTTTATCCTTATACTTTACCTATCTGGGCAAACATCGGTAAAAACAAGGTCACACCAAACGAAGATGCAATAAAAGACTATGAAATTTTAGTAAGAGAATTTAGTGAAATTTGCGACACCTTTGTCATAAATGTCTCATCGCCAAACACGCCAAATTTAAGAGCACTGCAAGATGAGAGCTTCATAAAAGAACTTTTTAGCGTCATTTTGCCACTTACCAAAAAGCCGATCATCTTTAAAATCGCTCCTGATATGAGCCACGAAGATGCGATCAAGCTTTGCAGCTGCGCGGTAGAAAACGGTGCTAGTGGCGTGCTTGTTTCAAATACAAGCGTTGATTACTCGCTCTCTCACTCGTCAAATTTAAAGGATTTTGGCGGACTAAGCGGCAAGGTGATCGCTAAAAAGTCAAAAGAGATCTTTAAGGCTGTAGCAAACGAGCTTTATGGTAAGACGACGCTTATCGCATGCGGCGGCATAGATAGTGGTGCAGAGGCATATGAGCGCATAAAAATGGGAGCAAATTTAGTGCAAATTTTTACAAGCTTTATCTTTAAAGGGCCAATGATCGCAAGAGATATAAATTTAGAAATTTTAGAACTTTTAAAAAGAGATGGCTTTGCCTCTATTAGCGAAGCAGTCGGCATAGATGTTAAAAAATAAAAGGCAAAAGATTGATAAAATTTAATAAAATAAAACTAAAAAACGGACTTGAAATTTATCACGTACCAGTAAATCCTGGCTCAAAAGTGATAAGCGTCGATGTCTTTTATAAAGTTGGATCAAAAAACGAAGTGATGGGCAAAAGCGGCATCGCTCACATGTTAGAGCATCTAAATTTTAAATCAACCAAAAATTTACGAGCTGGTGAATTTGACGAAATAGTAAAAGGCTTTGGCGGCGTAAATAACGCAAGCACTGGCTTTGACTACACTCACTACTTCATAAAAGCCTCAAATGAAAATTTAGACAAAACGCTTGGTCTTTTTGCTGAGCTTATGAAAAATTTAAGCCTAAAAGACAAAGAATTTCAACCAGAGCGAGACGTTGTGCATGAAGAGCGCAGGTGGCGAACAGATAATAACCCTATGGGATACCTCTACTTTAGGCTCTACAACCACGCATTTATCTACCATCCATACCACTGGACTCCGATAGGCTTTATAAAAGATATCGAAAACTGGAATATCTCCGACATAAAAGAATTTCATGCTACTTTTTATCAGCCAAAAAATGCGATTTTGATGATAAGCGGTGACATCGGCAAGGATGAGGCATTTAAACTGGCTAAGAAAAATTTTAGTGGCATAAAAAATAAAAGGGCCATCCCAAAAACTCACTGTAAAGAACCTGAGCAAGATGGGGCTAGAAGAGCTATTATCTACAAAGATAGCCAAACACAAATGCTAGCGATCGCTTATAAGATCCCAGACTTTAGGCATGCTGATCAAGTAGGTCTAAATGCGATCAGTGAATATCTAGCCACTGGCAAAAGCTCTGTTTTACAGCAACGTCTAATCGATGAGCTAATGCTCGTAAATCAAATTTATGCTTATAATATGAGCTGCGTTGATGAAAATTTATTTATATTTTTAGCAGTTTGCAACCCAGATGTCGAAGCAAACGTGGTTGAGGCTGAAATTTTAAAGATCATAGATGATTTAAAAAATAAGCCAATCGATAAAGATGATGTTTTAAGAGTTAAGAATTTGATAAAAACTGATTTTATTTACTCATTTGAGAGTGCAAGCAAAGTTGCAAATTTATATGGCTCATATCTTGCTAGAGGCGACATAAAGCCACTTTACGAGCTTGAAAAAAATATCGATAAGATAGATGCCAAGCTTTTAAAAGAGATAGCAAATAAATATTTCAATGAAAAAACCAGCACAACAATAATATTAAAAAAGGAATAAACGTGGAAAATTCGCTTCAAGGTGCGATGACCGCACTCATTACGCCATTTAAAAATCAAAAAGTGGATGAAGTCAGTTTTGAAAAACTAATAAAAAGACAGATAAAACACGGCATAGATGTCGTTGTGCCAGTTGGAACTACCGGCGAGAGTGCAACACTAACGCATGATGAGCATAGAATTTGTATCGAAATAGCCGTAGATGCATGTAAAGGCACAAATGTAAAAGTACTAGCTGGAGCTGGCAGCAACGCGACTCACGAGGCTATTGGTATCGCTAAATTTGCTCAAGCTCATGGCGCTGATGGTATCCTTTCAGTTGCGCCTTATTACAACAAACCAACACAAGAAGGGCTTTACGAGCACTACAAAGCCATTGCAAATAGCATTGAAATTCCAGTGCTTCTTTATAATGTTCCAGGTAGAGTTGGAGTGGATATCTTGCCAGCGACCGTTTTTAGACTTTTTAAAGAGTGCAAAAATATCTACGGCATCAAAGAGGCTACAGGTAGCATAGATAGATGCGTAGATTTGTTAGCTCACGAGCCAAATTTAGTAGTCATTAGCGGCGAAGATGCGATCAACTATCCTATCATATCAAATGGCGGCAAGGGCGTCATCTCAGTTACTGCAAACCTCTTACCAGATCAAATTTCACAGCTTACGCACCTTGCGATGAACGAAGAGTACAAAAAAGCAAAACTAATAAATGACAATCTATATACGATAAATAAAACACTCTTTTGCGAAAGCAATCCGATACCGATCAAAGCAGCGATGTATCTAGCTGGACTCATCGACTCTTTAGAGTACCGCTTGCCACTTTGCAAACCAAGTAAAGAAAATTTTAAAAAGATAGAAGAAGTAATAAAAAATTACGAAATAAAGGGTTTTTAATGAAGGACACACTAAACGAATTTAAAGGTAAAACGCTAGTTATCAGTGGCGGCACTAGAGGTATCGGTAGAGCCATAGTTGAAGAATTTGCAAAAGCTGGCGTAAATATAGCATTTACCTACAACTCAAACGAAGAGCTTGCAAAAGAACAAGCAAAAGAGCTTGAGACTACTTACAAGATAAAAGCAAGAGCTTACGCACTAAATATCCTTGAGCCAGAGACTTATAAAGAGCTATTTTTAAAGATAGACGAGGATTTTGACAGGATTGATTTTTTCATATCAAATGCTATCATCTCAGGTCGAGCAGTAGCTGGCGGATACACTAAATTTATGAAGCTAAAACCAAGAGGCATAAACAATATCTTTACAGCAACAGTAAATGCCTTTGTCGTAGGCACTCAAGAAGCTGCAAAACGCATGGAAAAAGTGGGTGGTGGTAGTATCATCAGCCTATCATCGACTGGAAATTTAGTATATATCGAAAACTACGCAGGTCATGGCACAGCAAAAGCAGCCGTTGAAGCCATGGCAAGATACGCTGCGACCGAGCTTGGCGAGAAAAATATCCGTGTAAACGTCGTAAGTGGCGGCCCTATCGAGACAGATGCACTAAGAGCCTTTACCAACTACGAAGAGGTGCGCGATATGACAGCAAAGCTTAGCCCGCTAAACCGCATGGGACAGCCGACTGATCTAGCCGGAGCATGTCTATTTTTATGCTCATCTAAGGCTAGCTGGGTGACAGGACATACATTTATAATAGATGGCGGCACGACTTTTAAATGAGAAAATTGAAATTTTAAGCATAAAGGCATATTTGTGAGTTTAAATTTACCAAACGCATTGGCATTTTTTAGGATACTGCTGGCTCCGCTTATGTTTTTTATGCTTGTAAATGCGCCAGGAATTTTTACGCAAATTCACATAAGTTGGATAAACTACTTCGCAGCTCTTATTTTTGTGATCGCCTCGGTGACTGACTTTTTTGACGGCTACATCGCCAGAAGCTGGGATCAAAAGACCAAGCTTGGAGCGATCCTTGACCCACTAGCTGATAAGATGCTAATTCTTGCTGCATTTTTGGGGCTTATGATGCTTAGTAGAGCGAGTGCTTGGGCTGTTTATCTCATCTTGGTAAGGGAATTTTTTATAACTGGCTTTCGTGTAGTGATGGCAAGTGACGGCGTAGAGGTTGCGGCCTCGATGGCTGGCAAAGTAAAAACAGTCTCGCAGATGTTTGCTGTTGGATTTTTACTGATGAGCTGGCCTGGTGGCGAGCTTTTGCTCTGGATCGCTGTTGCGCTTACACTTTATTCTGGGTTTGAGTATATTTTTGCCTATGTAAAGGCGATGAAAAAGAGTTAAAATTTCTTTCACTCATAAGACCCAAAGTTTTTACTTGAAAAAATTTATATAAATAATAAAAACTTCATTTTCAAAATAAGCAAAATTAAGTTAAAAATTTCTCCTAGCTAAGAGAAATTTTTAGCCAAACGTCGTTTGAGAGTAAATTTATAAATTTTGGCTAAAATCTCATCAATTTTTCAAAAAAAGGTAAGTTTTGAAAGGCATTCTCTTCACGTTAGCCCTACTTTGTCTTGGGCTTTATGCGTATTCATTTTATTTTTTAGTGACCGTTTTAGCCATTAGTTTTCTCATATTTTTTCACGAGCTTGGCCACTTTTTGGCAGCAAGATCGCTTGGCGTAAAGGTAAACACCTTTAGTATCGGCTTTGGGGAGAAAATTTATACCAAAAACATTGGTGGCACCGACTACTGCCTAAGCGCGATCCCACTTGGTGGATACGTACAGCTAAAAGGTCAAGACGACACCGACCCAAAAGCCAAAAACTACGACTGTGATAGCTATAACGTGCTAAGCCCTATAAAGCGAATTTACATCCTCTTTGCTGGGCCATTTTTTAACTTTATCTTGGCGTTTTTTATATACATTTTGCTTGGATCTATCGGAGTTGAAAGACTTGCGCCAAGTGTAGGCCATATAGCTGAAGGCTCGGCAGCTGCAAGCGCTGGACTAGCTAAAAATGATAAAATTTTAGCAATAAATGGCGTAAAGATAAACGAGTGGGATGAGATCAGTAAAAATGTAAAGCTTGAGCCAAGCACCATTTTGATAGATCGCAACGGCTCGCAAATGACTATAAATTTAACACCAAAGATAGGCGAGACGATAAATCTATTTAATGAAAAGGTACAGCGCCCATTGATCGGGATCTCTCCAAATGGCGAAGTGGTAAAAATTTATCATACAGGCTTTGGTAGCCTAAAATTTGCTTACGATGAAACTCTAGAAGCATCAAAACTAATCTTTAAAAGCTTTACCAAACTAGTAAGTGGAACTGTATCACTAAAAGAGGTCGGTGGTATCGTGCAGATCGCTGATGTCACTTCAAAAGCTGCAAAAATAAGTCTTGGCGTACTTTTGACGATCGTCGCTTTAATCTCAGTAAATTTAGGCGTTTTAAATTTATTCCCCATCCCAGCGCTTGACGGCGGACACATACTTTTTAACTTATATGAGCTAATTTTTAGACGCGAGGTAAATGAGCGAGTGCTTGTTACGCTTACCTACTGCGGCTGGGCGCTACTGCTTGGTATAATGATGCTTGCAACCTTTAATGACATTATAAGATTAAGCGGAGGTTTATGATGATAGTTTTAAAAGAGCTGTTAGAAAAGATAGAAAATTTAAGCAAAGATGTGACACTAATCGCCGTTAGTAAAAATGTCACAAGCGCTGAAGTAAGAGAGCTTTACGCACAAGGGCAAAGAAATTTTGGTGAAAATAGAGTCCAAGAGCTAGCCAAAAAAAAGCTAGAACTGCAAAATTTTACTGATATAAAATGGCATATGATCGGCCGCTTGCAAAATAACAAAATAAATCAAATGGTAAGCCTAAAGCCCACACTTTGGCAAAGCTGCGATAGCTTTGAAAGAGCTGTAGAGGTCGATAAAAGGCTTAGCTACAAGCTAAATACCTTGCTTCAAATAAACTCGGCTAATGAAGATACAAAGCAAGGCGTAAGCGTAGCAAATGCGGCAGAAATTTATGAGCGTATCCAAAGCGAGTGCAAAAATATCAATCTAAAAGGTGTGATGAGTATCGGAGCGCATGTGGATGAGACAAAAGAGATTCAAAAGAGCTTTGAACTAACTTATAAAATTTTTGATAGCCTAAAGCCAAAAGGTGCAACTATCTGCTCAATGGGCATGAGTAGTGACTTCGAGCTAGCGATAAAATGTGGCTCAAATATGATCCGCCTTGGCACTATGCTTTATCTATAAATTTATCGCTTTTGCCTGATTTGCCACTATTGCTGGAGTTTAGTAAATTTCTAGCCAAAAAGACTTAGGCAAAAATTAAAATTTAATATTTAGCGTCAGCCAAAACTAGAGCAAAAAGTACTTTTACGCCAGCTTTTTCTAGAGTATTTCTAGCCTCAAGTATTGTAGTGCCAGTGGTTACAATGTCATCTACTAAAATAACTGGCGCAGTGATCTTTTTTAGGATTTTAAAATTTCTTGGGTTATTTTGTCTAAATTGCAAATCCTTACCACTATAGCTGATCTTGCTTGTTGCATGCAGTGCATGAAATATGGGCTTTAGATTTTTAGCCTTTAGCGCATTTGCCAAAATAGCCGTATGCGAATAGCCGTGATGTACTCTATCATCTATCGGCAGAGCATAGACTTTCTCCGGTAAGCTAAAGCTTTTAGCAAATTTATTAAATACAAATTTGGCTAAGTTTTTATATATAAAATATCCGTGCATTTGGTGCTTGGAGTGGATGAGTTCTTTTATTTCAGAGTAGCCGTAAAAGCTATAAATTTTAAAGCCCTCTAGTTCTCTTACTATCGGGCTTGGCTCGCTTAAAATTTGTGAGCAAATTTTACAAAATGTATTTAGCGTAAAGCTCTTGCAAAACGCACAAAACATTAGCTATTTAAAATAGCAATTGCTGTGCGTTTGATGGCATCATTTATGATCTCAGTTAAAAATGATTTAAATGCTCCACCTGTGCGAATCAACTCAAATTTGGTTTGATTATTTGAAATATTTTTAACGATGCTTTGATCGCCTTTTTGGATCTTAAGTGTAATCTTAATATTACCTTTTGTATTATCAGTGCCGTATCCACTCATATTTGCTTCAAACTCGTTGATAAAAATTTCAACTACAACGCCACCCATGCCATTTACATTTGCACCGCGCGCCATAAGCTCTTTTTTGAGCGAATCACTAAAATAAGTAGCAAGATCGTTTTGAAGCACGACATATTCTTTTACGGTACCTTTGCTATCAGTGATCGTAGCAATGGTACTTTTATTTTTACGGTTGTCATGCACCGCGCTTATATAGGTCTCAAAGCCACTATTTTGCTGGCTCACAACAGCCTTATATGGATCAAATGCGACAACACTTTGACTTGGTGCACAACCAGTTAAAAACAAAACAAAAAGTCCAAAAATAGCTAAAAATTTAAATTTATTCATCGTTTTTCCTTTTAAAGTTTAGTGATCTCATCGGCTACTTTTATCGCAGCTTGTTTAACTAAAAGTGCGATAAAAAAGTCAAACTGACCAGACTCTGAAGCCTCTAGCTTCTCCACATGGTGCCTAGTCGAGATAGGTAACGTTTTTTTGAAATTTATATTTGAAAGAATAAGAAGCCCATTTAGATGTCCATTTAAAATTTCTGAACTTCCCGAGTAGCTTCCTCTAAGTTCGTCAAATCTAAAATCAAGCCTATATGTGTAAGGCGATGTTTGAGTATCGACAACCACGATTCCGCGAGAATTTAACTCACGTTGCAAAAACATGTAAAAAAGCACTTCAAGGCGTGGATTTGAGTTAAAAACTGCAGTATTTCCTTCAACACCTGTGTAATATATCGATCTAGCGCTACTTCTAGCATCGACGATCCTGTGGAAATAAACCTTTTTTAATCCAACATTAGTATCGATCATATTTTTTTCCAAGCAGCAATTTATTGCTACATCACTTTTGTATTTAACACCATTTATAAAAAGACCATCGCCCCTGCCTTTACAAGCGCTGCAGTCAGCTGGGATCCTCATAACCTCTTCAAAATACATCTTATCTTCGCTGTTTATGCTCGCACTTTGCACGCCATCTATTCCCTCACATGAGAGGCAAAGGCTGGCTTTTGCCACACAGCCAGTTAGAAAGACAGCTGCAAAAACTGCTAATAATGTCGCTCTTAGCATTTCACTTCCTTTTGCTCTTTTTGTTTTTTGCGGAGATTTTTCACGCTCTCACCTGCGATGCCATAGTTATTCGTATCGATCTCATCGATAATGACAACGGTATTTTGAGCGCTTCTACCTAAAATTTCGCTTATTAGCTTTGTAACTCCGCTTATCATCTTCTCTTTTTGCTCCACACTTGGGCTATCACCCTCTTTTGTCACACAAATTTTCACAAATGGCATAATGCTCCTTTTTTGCAAATTTAGTATTTAAAATTTAATCAAAAACAAAAAGCGGCAGTATCGCCACCTCATAACAAGGCGAGATATTTTGTGATGATTTTGAAAGCTGTGACGTGAAATTTTGGTGCGGATAGAACATGCGGTTCATCAAGCCAAAATTTCACTAACTCTTTCAAAAGGGCACAAAAGATAAGCCTCTAGTCTATTTTTAAGACCGAAAGGAACGCCTCTTGCGGCAAATTCACCTTGCCTATCGCCTTCATCCTCTTCTTACCCTCTTTTTGCTTTTCAAGCAACTTTCTCTTACGCGTTATATCGCCGCCGTAGCACTTGGCTGTGACGTTTTTACCCATTGATTTTACGGTTTCTCGGGCGATTATTTTGTTGCCGATGCTCGCTTGTATCGCCACTTCAAAAAGCTGACGAGGCACGATCTCTTTCATCGCTTTTACAAAGTCTCTGCCTTTTGTCTGCGCCTTGCTCTCAGGCACGATGATAGAGAGCGCATCGACCGTTTCACCAGCCACTTTGACATCAAGCTTTACTAGATCGCCCACGCGGTAGTCGCTAGGCTCATAATCAAAGCTTGCGTAGCCTTTTGTGCTTGATTTTAGCTTGTCGTAAAAGTCCATAACAATCTCGTTCATCGGTATATCATACTCAAGCAAAACACGATCAGTCGTAATGTAGTCCATCTTTGTTTGTATGCCACGACGGTTGTTTAAAAGCGTGATGATGTTGCCCAAAAACTCGCTTGGCGTGATGATAGTCGCTTTCACATATGGCTCAAGGATCGAGTCTATTTTATTTACTGGTGGCAGCTGGCTTGGGTTTTGTATCTTTAAATTTAGCCCATCAGTTTGGATGACTTCGTAAGTCACGGTCGGCGCTGTGGCGATGAGATCAAGATCAAATTCACGCTCTAGCCTCTCTTTAACTACTTCCATATGAAGCAGCCCTAAAAAGCCAACCCTAAAGCCAAATCCAAGTGCAACCGAAGTCTCTGGCTCATAGCTAATGGAGCTGTCATTTAGCTTTAGCTTATCCAGCGCGTCACGTAGATCTTCAAATTTATCAGTTTCTATCGGATAAAGTCCCGCAAAAACAAATGGCTTAGCTCTCTCAAAACCACCAACTGGCTCTTTTAGAGGATTTCTTGACTGCGTTATCGTATCGCCCACCTGGACGTCACTAACATTTTTAAGTCCCAAAACCACAATGCCAACTTCGCCAGCGCTAAGCGTTTTGGTCTTAATCGGCGCGATAGGATTTGGATACATGAGGTCAAGCACGATGTGTTTTTTACCTGTGCCCATAACCAAAATTTCATCATTTTTTGAAATTTCACCATCATAAACACGCACAAGTGCAAGCGCGCCAAGGTAGTTGTCAAACCAACTATCATAAATTAGCGCCTTTGTGGGCTTATTTGCGTCACCATTTGGCGCAGGGATCCTCGTGATGATAGCCTCAAGTAGCTCTTTTATACCAATGCCTGTTTTTGCGCTCACTTCGATTGCTCCAGAGCAATCAAGTCCGATGATGTGCTCGATCTCGTCTTTTACCCTAGCAGGGTCAGCCACTGGTAGGTCGATCTTGTTGATGACTGGGATGATCTCTAAGTTGTTTTCTAGCGCGATATAGACGTTTGCGATAGTCTGCGCTTCTACGCCCTGAGAAGCGTCTACGACTAGCAGCGCGCCCTCACAACTGGCTAAAGAGCGGCTCACTTCGTAGCTAAAATCCACGTGGCCCGGAGTGTCGATCAAATTTAGGACGAATTTTTCTCCATTTAGCGAGTAGTTTAAGCGAACGGACTGGGCTTTTATCGTGATGCCACGCTCTTTTTCGATATCCATCGTATCCATGATCTGACTACTCATCTCACGGTCACTGACGGCGCCACACTCCTGAATAAGGCGGTCAGCAAGCGTACTTTTGCCGTGGTCGATATGAGCGATGATGCTAAAATTTCTGATGTTTTTCATATAAGTTTTACTTTTTACTAAATTTTGGGCTTTATTTTGCCTAAAGTTGATTTAAAATTTGCATAATCTAATTTTAAACATTAAGTAAAAAGTAGTTAAAATCACAACTTTAAAAATAAAATAATGAAGGTTAAAAATGGCAATCCAAAGTGTAGAACCAAATGTGGCATATATGATAAATTCAGAGCTCAAATCATATAAACTTGATATCAAAATGGAACAAGAGAGCTTAAATAGCGAGATAGATAATGCCTTACAAGAATATGCTTCTAAGGGAGGTGGCAAAGGTGGCAACAAACCTGATGCTAAACTACTCTTGCAAGATAAGAGCTTAAATTTTTATCCTGTATTGATTGAATACAAAGGCTATGAAGATAAGCTAGAAAAACTAGACGCCGACGGCAATGTAGAAAATCGCACCGCCAAAAATGAACCAAATTTTAAAAATATAAAAGAATACGCTGTAAATGGAGCGATCCACTATGCAAATGCTCTGCTTCACCATACAAGCTATACTGACATCATCGCCATTGGCGTCACTGGTTTTAAAGACAACAAAGGCAAACTCCAAATAAAAATCGGAGTCTATTATGTTTCAAAGTCAAATTTAGGTATAGGTCAAAAAGTTGGCGACTTTAGCGACCTTTCATTTTTAAAAGGATCAAATTTTGATGAATTTGCAAAAAGCCTAAAAGATATAAATTTATCACACGATGAGCTTGAAAAGATAAAACAAAAGCGCGAAAAAGAGATCGATACAAGCCTAGTAAAGCTAAATAATGATATTTATAATAACGAAAAAGGACTTGGCGAAAACGACCGCGTCTATCTAGTCGCAGCCTCTATCATCGCTACTCTTGGCATACCTGGCAGGGTCGCTCCACTAGAAAAATCGCAACTAAAATCATCGCCCGAGCAAGGCAACACTGATGGCGAAATTTTAACGAGAAAGATAAAAGCTTTTCTAGAGTGCAAAAATATTCCAACAGATAAAAAAGAGCTCATTCTTCGCACACTCTCAAACACGATTTTAGCCGAAAATATAAACAAAATTTCAGATGGACAAACACAACTTAAAAGAGTATTTTGCAAAATAGTTGATGATTTGGGAATTTATTACAAAATCGGGCTCACCACTGATTTTACTGGCAAGCTATTTAACGAAATGTATTCATGGCTTGGTTTTTCGCAAGATAAATTAAACGACGTTGTTCTTACTCCCTCATATATTGCTACGCTTTTAGTGCGCCTTGCACGGGTAAATAAAGATAGCTATGTTTGGGACTTTGCCACAGGCTCAGCTGGACTTTTAGTAGCCGCTATGAATGAGATGATGAAAGACGCCAAAGCTACTATAAATTCACCTCAAGAACTCAAACAAAAAGAGCTAAAGATAAAAGCAGAACAACTTTTAGGACTTGAAATTCTTCCATCTATTTATATGCTAGCAGTTTTAAATATGATAATGATGGGTGACGGAAGCTCTAATATCTTAAACAAAGATAGTTTAAGTGATTTTAATGGTGAATATGGCTTTGGAGATATTAAAGAGAAATTTCCCGCAACCGCTTTTGTGCTAAATCCGCCATATTCTGCGCCTGGAAATGGCATGGTCTTTGTAGAAACTGCTTTAAATATGATGAGTAAAGGCTACGCCGCCATAATCATACAAAACTCAGCTGGTAGCGGAAGAGCACGTGAATTTAATAAAAAAATTTTAAAGCACAACACCCTTGTCGCGAGTATTAAAATGCCTACTAATCTTTTCGTCGGCAAATCAAGCGTGCAAACAAATATCTACGTCTTTAAAGTAGGCGAAAAGCACGAAAAAGATGAAATGGTGAAATTTATTGACTTTTCAAACGACGGCTACGCAAGGTCAAATCGCAAAAAAGCGAGTAATAATTTAAAAATCGCCGACCGCGCACACGAACGCTACGATGAGCTGGTAAATTTGGTGCGTTTTGGCGCAAGTAAGCTTGAAATTTTCACGCAAAACGAATATTACGAAGCAACGATTGATCCGAACAATGGCGCTGACTGGAATAAATCTCGTCCAGTCGATACTATGCCGACGCTAGCGGATTTTAAAAAGAGCGTAAGCGATTATCTAAGCTGGGAAGTATCGCAAATTTTAAAAAAGGATAGTCCCAAGCAAAGAGTAATTTCGAGAAATTTAGAGAATTTGGAGCGTGAATTCAGGTCAAACGGCGGGGAATTTAGGGAATATAAAGTCACAAATTTATTCAATTACAGCAGAGGAACAAGACTAATCAAAAGCAATAGGCAAGACGGAAAATATCCGCTCGTAACAGCAGGAGAATTTAATCAAGGCGTAAAGGGTTTTATAGAACCAAATACGCAAAAAATTTATAACAATGCAATCACAATTGATATGTTTTGTAATGCTTTTGTGCATTTAGATGATTTTTGTTGCGATGATAATATCTTAGTTTTGCAAAGCAAAAATCCAATAAACCATAAAGCCTTATTCTATATAGCAACCGTGATGAACATGGATAAGTATAAATTCGGATATGGGAAGCAATACAGAATGAATAGCTTAGAAGCCCACAAAATCCTTTTGCCGACGCTAGGCGGCGAGATAAATTTTTCCTTTATGGAAAAATTTATCGAAGAACTCGAGCGCGAACGCATCGAAGAACTCGACGCGTATTTACGCGCCACTGGACTTAAAAATTATGAATTAACTGATACCGAAAAATCCGCCCTTGCTAAATTTGACGAATTTAGCCGACGGGGGGGGTAGCAAAGGAATTTAAAATCGGCGATTTGTTTGAAGTTGTCTCAAACCCACAACTTAATAAAGATAGCTTCCAATTTAGTGACGATGGCGAATATCCGTATTTTACACGAACGGTTTTAAATAACGGCATAACAGGATATGTTGATTATTTAGATGAAAAACATAAAATTAAGGGCAATTCACTAGCTGTTGGGATGCTCGGAATGCAATTTTTCTATATGGAAAAAGATTTTTACGCAGGTCAATTTACGAAAACAATTTATCCGAAATTTGATAATTTTAATAAAGACATAGCTCAATATTTTATATGTTGGCTTAATAAAAAACAAAATTTTTATCAAAGTCACTTAGTCCGTGACTTTGAAAGATTATTTAATGAGACAAAAATTTTACTTCCAATAAGTGAAGATGGTAAGATTAACTACAAATTTATAAAAGATTTCATAAAAGCCATCGAAAAACTGGTTATAAAAGACATCGTGCTTTGGGCTGATAAAAAAATAGAAGTAACCAAAAAAGTTATCGATAAAGCCTAAATTAGTGATGATGCCCGCAGTGATCATCTTCATCATTTAACTCGCAGATGAGATCGTCCTTGTGTCCAAGGCTCTCGCTCTCAAATTGAAGCGTGACATGATCGATGTCTGCGTGAGAAAGCTCGTGCTCGATCTGCTTTATCATCTTTGAAATTTCAGCCACGCTTAGCGCATCATCCACCACCACGTGGGCTATGAGCGCGTTTGTGCCAGCATTTATCGCCCAGATATGCAGGTCATGCACGATTTTAACGCCATCTACGCCATTTATAACACCTAAAATTTCATCCGTATCAAGCTTAAGCGGCACGGCTTCGATCAGGATATTAAAGCTATCTTTTAGTAAGCTAACGCCGCTTTTTATGATGAGTAGCGAGACAAAGATACTTGCGATGCTATCGGCCTGCGTGAAGTTAAATTTCATCACAAGAAGTGCCGCGACGATGGCACCAACCGAGCCAAGCGTGTCGCCAAGTACGTGCAAATATGCGCCTTTCATGTTTAAATTCTCTTTTGTATCAGCGCTTTTATGCATATAAATAGCCACGACTAAATTTACCACAAGCCCCAAAATACTAACAAAAAGCATCGTTTCAGCCTCTATCTCTGGCTCGTTAAAAAGCCTGATGATAGCTTCGACTACGACAAAGATAGCAAGCGCGATAAGAGCGATGGCGTTTATGAAAGCGGCGATGATCTCGACCCTTTTGTAACCAAAGGTCTTTTGTAAATTTGCCCTTTTTTCTGAAATTTTAAACGCCATGAGCGACAAAAAGAGAGCTGCAGCGTCTGAGAGCATGTGAAATGCGTCGCTAACGAGCGCAAGCGAGTTTGAAACAAAGCCAAAAACGGCCTCAACTATCATAAACGTGAAAATTAGAAAAAATGAATTTCTAAGAACGCTCTTATTGTGCATCATTGTCCTTCTTTTGGGCGTCGATCCTCTTACCTATATCTTTTAAATTTGAAAATTCCTCGATGAGCTTTGGCGAGTCGTCAAGGCTGATGACGAAATTCCATATATAAGTCATCACAGAGTAGATGTGGCCGGCATTTGTCTGCTGCGAGCTGAGCACTATTATCGCCACCAAAAAGAGCAGCGAAGCGCTAATACCGATGATAAAATAGCTCATCGCCTCCCTGTTTGAGATCGCTATACGAAATTTAGAAACGACGTCGTAGTGCCTATTTAGCGTGCTTTTATTAAAAACACCTATCACCTTTGCCTCTTTTTCTAGGCGGTCATTTAAGCGAAGATAAAGGTCGTCATTTTTCTTAATATATCTTGGCAAAAATATAAGAAAAACGATCATCACGGCAAAGCACGCCACAGCGACCTTTGGCTCGACAAAGATGAGCATAAACGCTGAGCCGATGATCGAAATAACCAATGTAAAAAACATAGGAAAATGCGTCTCAAAGAAATTTACAAACTCTCGCGAGAGCGCTACTCTGGCGATAATGGCGGAGTCGTCTTTGGCATTTTGTTTTTCATTCATGATGACGTTTACAGCAAGCTTTGCGTAGATATTTGCAAAAACTTGCGTATCCACGCGGCGCCTAATGGCTCCTACAAGCCACGCTATGAGCACAAAAAGTGCGTAAATGAGGGCATTTAACGTATTTCCTTGCATGATTGCGTTTATCGCAAAGCCCGCAAATATCGGATAAGCAAGAAAAAGTCCGTTCTCTGCTAACACCAAAGCAAAGGTCAAAATGAGATTTTTATTGTGCTCGGTCGCTATGCTCTTTAGCGTTTTAAAGGCGTTATTTTGCAAATTTAATCCTAAAATTTTCGCGAATTCTAGCCAAAATTTATAAATTTTGAAAAATTTTTGTTGTAACTATTGACATTACAACAAAAAATTATTATACTTCACTCATCAGTTGTAAATAAAAATATTACAACAAAAAATAAGGAGAACAAAATGAAAAATTTTCAGGTTGCAAAGATCGCAAACGAGCCAAGAGTCGAGCTAAAAGAGGCTTTAAATTTAAGCGGCTGTGAGGTATCTATAAACGAGCTTCCAGCAAATGTGAGCGTGCCATTTGTCCATGCACATAAGCAAAACGAGGAGCTTTACATCATCCTAGAGGGTGAGGGTGAGCTTTTCATCGACGGTGAGGTGCTAAAAGTAAGCAAAGGAGATGCGGTGCGCATAGATCCAGAGGGCAAAAGGTGCTTTAAAGCTGGCAAAAACGGCATCAAAATGATCTGTATCCAGACAAAACGCGGTAGCCTAGAGCAATACACAATGAGTGACGGTGTGATAGTTGATGACGTAAAGCCAAGCTGGTTGTAAAATAAAAAACAAATTTTAAAGGAGAAATAATAAAAATAGCAATCATCGGAGCAAACGGCAAAAGCGGTACAAATTTGGTAAACGAGGCTCTAAAACAAGGACATGACGTAACGGCAATCATTAGAGACAAAGAGTATAAAAATGGGGGCGTAAAGGTTATTTATAAAGATATCTTTGAGCTTACAAAGACTGATCTGGCTGGCTTTGACGCAGTGATCAGTGCATTTGCAGCGTGGACGCCAGATACCTTTGCGCTTCACAAAAAAGTGGCTACTCACCTTATAAATTTACTAGAAGGCACTAGTACAAGGCTCATCGTAGTTGGCGGCGCTGGTACGTTATTTGTTGATAGCAAAGACACTTGCTAATGGATACACCAGACTTCCCAGCTGCATATATGGGTGTGGCAAAGGCGACTGCGGAGTCTTATTTTGAGCTAAAAGATAGGAGCGATTTACTTTGGACATACGTAAGCCCAGCAGGCGACTACGACGCAAATGGTGCTCGTACTGGTAAATACGTGCTTGGTGGAGATAATCTCATCTTAAACTCAAAAAATGAGAGCTATATAAGCTATGCGGACCTTGCGCTTGCAATCATAGACGAGCTAAAAAATAAAAAATTTATACAAAAACGCTTCACAGCAGTTGGCGAGCGAGCATAAAAATTATAAATTTGACATAGCTGGCACAAAAAGTCGGCTTGTCAAATCTAAACTGAAAATAAACTGCTTTTAGTAAAAATTTAAAGTATAATCAGAAAAAAATTTCAAGGACAGTTATGCAAGTAGGGATCAAGTTTTCAACCGCGATCCATGTAGTTTTAGCAGCTTGTTTTTTCAAAGGCGAGAAAGTCACGAGCGAATTTATAGCAGGTAGTATAAACACAAATCCTGTCATAGTTAGGCGTCTGCTTGGCACTCTAAAGGCTGCAGGACTCGTGAATGTCGTAGCTGGAGTTGGTGGTGTGAGTCTTGCGAAAGAGCCAAAAGATATAACCCTCCTTCAAATTTTTAACGCAGTAAACGATAAAGAAAAACTTTTCAAGATCCACTCTGACTCACC
>NZ_ANNI01000013.1 GCF_000466745.1 Campylobacter concisus ATCC 51562
AGATTTTATTGCTGTAATTTGCTTATTAATTCTGTGTGTTTCTTAATATGGTGGCGGGTAGAGAGAGATTCGAACTCTCGGTGAGTTGCCCCACACACGCGTTCCAGGCGTGCTCCTTAAACCGCTCGGACATCTACCCATGAAGAAGTGGAATTATATCTTTATTTGCTTAATGCTTGGTTTTTAAAGTTTAGCCCCAAGATAACGACATCTTTGTACTTGCCATCCATCAGACAAATACTGGGCAATTCACCCCATTTTTCAAAGCCAAATTTTAAAAATAGCCTAAGAGTTTCTTCATTTTCACTAAATATTAGAGCGATAATTTTTTTAAATTTAGCCTCTTTGCCTCATCTAGACTTTGACTTAAAAGCTGCTTACCAATACCCATGTCAAGAGCCTTTTTAGCTACATAGATGCTTATTTCTACACTTATTTTGTAAGCTATTTTAGGATTAAAATCACTAATAAAACATCAGCCTAAAATTTCGCCATTTTCTTTATATACAAAAATTAGGCGAGAGTTGTTATGGGCTTTAAACCAAGACTCTTGCTAACTAGCCGAATATTAGCAGTCGTAGTTTTTTAAAATGTACTAGTTATAAATTTGAGCAACCATTAAGATTGCTCAAATTTATTCGATCAAGTCTAACCTTTTTTAGCAGCTTGATAGACTGGCTCAAGCTTTGCTGCGATCTCTTTTAAGTCCTTGATCCTGCTCTCATTTGATGGGTGTGTGCTTAAAATTTCAGGCACCTTTCCGCCACTCATCTTGCTCATTTTTACCCAGACTTCGACCGCCTCTTTTGGATCGTATCCAGCTCTTGCCATTAGCTCAGTACCGATGTGATCAGCCTCGGTCTCATGCGAGCGAGAAAACGGCAGAGATATGGTGTATTCGCTAGCTAAATTTAAAGCATTAGCTCCAAGATCGCCAAGGCCAGTAGCTGTGGCTATTGCAAAGATGCCTATGCTTTTCATCTGATCAGCACTTGCTTGCTCCCTGCTGTGCTCCCTAAGAGCGTGTGCGATCTCGTGTCCCATGACCGCAGCTAGCTGTGCATCTGTTAAATTTAGCCTTTTTATGATGCCACTATAAACGACTATCCTTCCCCCTGGCATACACCAAGCATTTAGCGTATCCTCGTTAATAACATTTACTTGCCACTTCCATTTTAGAGCGTCATCTCTAAAAACACCAGTTTGAGCGATGAGCCTTTTAGCGATATCTTGAACTCTTTTTGTAAGGATTGGATCGACATTTAGCTCGCCTTTACTTCTAGCAGCTGTTAGCGTCTTGACGTAGGCTTGGGCCGAGCTTTGCTCCATAGCTTCTGATGAGACTAACATAAATTGCTTACGATCAGCACCAACAACGCCTGCTTTTGTAACGCTTGAGCAGCCAGTGAAGAGCAAACTAGTCGCTAACAATGTAAGTAAAAATTTTTTCATTTTTATCCTTTTTGGACTAAAATTTTGCGTATTATAGCCTGAGTTAGATATGTATTGTTAAACGAGGGGGAAATTTAATTTTTGGAGCTGAAACGGCTTGCAAATTTTAAAATTTGTCAGAAATTTTCTAAAATAAAACGCATGCAGTGCGCCAGCACGATTGCATGCCACTCCTAACGTGCGAGGGGTTTAGGGGATTTAAAAAGGGGGATAAGGGGACGGCTTCGTAATTCAAGTCCCCTTATCTCCCTTTTAAATAAAAAGAAATTTACGAATTTAATAAAGCTATTTTACAAATTTTAAAATTCCATTCACTCGCAAGAATTGACTACTAAAATTTGGCTTCGCTTATAGCTTAGCTCAAATTTTAGAGCCGAAATTACTCGCTAATGAAATTTTAAAATTTACTAGAGTTTATTTGGTATGTAAATTTAACCCCTACGCTTTGTAGTTTATATTTCTCTCAAACTCTCTCAAACGTTTATTTACGGATCTTAACTCTGTTATTGTCGTCCAGTTATCGATAAAGACGCTAAAACTCTCTCTAACTTGAGAAAAAGCATTGCTAGCTTGTATAAGCACACCAAGCGTTATAACGCCGCTAAATAGGCCATTTCCCATGATGACATAAGGTACGATGACAAGAATTTGTGAAAAAGAGATGAGCCAAAGATTAAAGTAGCCATAGTGCAAAAATAGTTTGTAATAATTTAACTTTACGCCCATAAAAAGCTCTAGCATGACGTTTGGCTGGCAAAATTTAGACTTATCGTCTTCGCCGTAAACTAGCTCTTTTCTAAACGCCGCTTCTGCTTTTTGATTGTTATACTCGATATGCGGGAGTTTAATACCAACAAACCACGAAATAATAAGACCACCGATGCTAATTATTAAAGCGATATAAACAAGCGAGCCTTCGATATCTTTGATGTAAGGCAAACTCACGCTCTTACTTAGCTCCCAAAGCACTGGTATAAAGGCAATTAGCGTCATGATCGCCCTTAAAACCTGCACACCAAGGCTTTCCATTATTTTGGCAAAGCGGTAGACATCTTCTTGGATACGCTGCGAACTGCCTTCGATGTCACTTTTGCAGTTTTGCCAAAATTTTAGATATCTAAACGTCATAGCCTCTCTCCAGCGAAAGACCCAGTGGCTAGCAAAAAACGAGATCACAGTGTAAGTCACGACGTAAGGCATAGCGATTTTTATAAAGTTAAAAATTTCTCGCCAAAACTCACTTACATCATGATCTTTTGAGTTTTGCACGATGTCGTAGAAATTTTTATACCACTCGTTTATACGGACATTTAGGTGCGTTTGATAGATAAGAAGCAAGATGATAAATATCGCTCCGCCATAAGCCCAGAGTGCCCATTTTTTATCTTTAAAAAATGATGAAAACATAAAGTGCCTTTTGTAAATTTTGGCGAATTATAGCAAGCAATATTAAGCATTTATATAAAATTTAAATGTGAGCTATATCATTTTGCAAATTTTACGTAAAGGAAAATGATGAAGAAATTAGCATTTTTGGCTCTTGGCTTTTTTGCAACATTTGCGTTCGCGGCTGATATGAAGGTCTATAAAAGCCCAACTTGTGGATGTTGTACTAGCTGGGGTGAGGCGATGCAGAAAGCTGGATTTAGCGAAGAGACCATCAAAGTAGATGATATAGCAAAAGTTAAGAAAGAATTTAACGTGCCGCTAGAGCTTTCAAGCTGCCATACAGCAATCATCGATGGATATATCATAGAAGGTCACGTTCCAGCTGACGAGGTAAAACGCCTACTAGAGCTTAAGCCAAAAGACGTAGTTGGTATCGCAGTACCTGGCATGCCGATGGAGAGCCAAGGTATGGAGCAAGGCAGTAAAGCTGAGCAATACGATGTTATTTTATTTAAAAAAGATGGCTCACAAGAAATTTTTGCCACTTACATCGGCACAAAAAAACTAAGATAACTTCAAAAATTTTTAAATTTAGCTCATCTTTTTTAGCGAGCTAAATTTAAAAAGAAATTCCTTTACTTACGGCTATGATACAAAGTAAAAATGTTAGCGGAACGTAGATAAATTTGCCTACAAAATACCAGAAATTACCATAAGATTTATTTGCTCCAGAATTTATCTCGTCTAAAATTTCATCTTTTTTAATAATCCAAAACCAAGAAATAGCTCCGATTACCGCACCAATTGGGATGATATAGATCGACACAAAGTCCATCCAGGGTCCCCAACTACTAATAGGCTCCATAAATGCTCCTATGCCAAAGCAAACTGCACAAAGTAGCGTGAGTGTCCAAAATCTATTAAGAAACGGAAATTTATGCATTAGTGACTCAGCGACTACTTCAAACATATTTTGAAGCGAGGTGATACCGCCAAAGATAACAGCTGTAAATAAAATAATGGCAAAAATTTGTCCACCGATCATGTTTTGTAAAATTTTTGGAAGCGTTACAAAAAGTAGCTTTGGACCTTCGGCTGGATCCATAGCATAGGCAAAGACCGCTGGGATCATAACAAGAGCGGCTACAAGAGCTGCGATAGTATCAAAAAAGGCCGTAGTTTTAGCACTCTCAACGATATCTTCATCTTTTGAAAGGTAAGCTCCATAAACGATCATGCCAGATCCTGTGATAGAGAGCGAGAAAAAGGCTTGACCCATCGCAGAAACCCATACCATCGGGTCTGCAAGCTTACTAAAGTCAGGAATAAAAAGGAATTTATATCCATCAAATGCATTTGGCAGCATCGCAACATTTATAGCCAAAATGCTAAACAATACAAAAAATAGTGGCATCATTATTTGATTTGTTTTTTCGATACTTTTTGCTCCAAAAAATAGTGTAAGAAGCGTGCCAACAACGATGATAAAATGATAAGGCAAGACTGAGTAATCTTGAAGTGCAAATGAGTTAAACCAAACGTTCGTATCAACGCTCATAAATGAGCCAGTAAGTGCCTGAGTAAGGGCTTTTAGTACGTAGGCGATGATGACTGCGTAGCCGATGGCTATACAAAGTGAGCCAGCAAGCGGAAGCCAGCCAATAATACTGCCTACAATGCCTAAATTTCTACTCTCCCATGCGTATTTATATGAGCCAAGTGTGCCAGTTTTTGCACGTCTGCCGATCGCATACTCCGCACTTAGACCAACGTATGAAAAAAGAGCTATAAAAAAAACATAGATGAGTAAAAACGCTGCACCGCCATTTGTGCCAAGTTTATAAGGAAAGCCCCAGACATTTGCCATGCCAACTGCTGATCCAACACAGGCCAATATAAATGCCCAGCGCGATGAAAAATTCTTTTTGCTCATTGTAAAATCCATAAATTTAGTGATGAAAATAATGTTATCAAAATATGATTTAAGAACTTTTTATAAATCTTAAATTTAAGAAATGTTGTTACTTTTGGGCGCGGATAATTTGACCGCTAAATATAAATTCGCTATAATCAGGCAAAAATTTTTAACTCTTAAGGATCATAATTGAACCCCAGTAGCGATAATTCGCTTTTAATGGTAATACTTGCCATTGTATTCATTTTACTAAATGCCTTTTTTGTTTTATCAGAATTTTCTCTTGTTAAAGTTCGTAAGTCTAGACTTGAAGAGCTTATCAAAGAGAAAAAGCCAAACGCTCAGCTTGCTTTTGAGATGTCAAACAAGCTTGATACCTATCTTAGTGCTACTCAGCTTGGCATCACACTAAGCTCACTTGCTCTTGGTTGGATCGGTGAGCCAGCAGTTGCAAGACTTATAGAAGCACCACTTAAAAATTTCTTCAACTTTAGCGATATCTTAGTTCATACGGTTGGTTTTGCGATCGCATTTACGCTTATTACACTACTTCACGTTGTAATGGGCGAGCTTGTGCCAAAGTCAGTTGCTATCGCGAAGGCTGAGACTTCAGTGTTAAAAATCGCTCGTCCACTTCACTTTTTCTGGGTGCTATTTTCTCCTGTAATTAAGCTTTTTGATATTTTAGCGACCATTGGACTTAAAATTTTAGGTATCCAGCCAGCTAAAGAGAATGAGCTAGCGCATTCTGAAGAAGAGATAAAAATCATCGTTGGCGAGAGTTTAAAGGGTGGCGTGCTTGATAGTTTTGAGACTGAGATCATTAAAAATGCAGTTGATTTTAGTGACACAGTCGCAAAAGAGATCATGACGCCAAGGCGCGATATGATCTGCATAAATAAACAAAAGAGTTTTGAGGAGAATTTACAAGTTGTATTTGAGTCAAAATACACTCGCTTTCCTTATATAGACGGCTCAAAAGATATTATTTTGGGCATGATACACATTAGAGATATTTTGCAACTTCACTTTAGCAAAGATAAAGAGAAGAGTTTTGACTCAATTGTTCGTAAATTTGTCATCGTGCCTGAGAGCCTTTCTATTTCAAAAGTGCTTGTAATGATGAATAAAGAGCAAATTTCAGCAGCACTCGTAGTCGATGAGTATGGCGGCACAGCCGGACTTCTTACGATGGAAGATATAATGGAAGAGGTGCTTGGTGATTTTAATGACGAGCACGATGAGGTCGATCAACACTACAAAAAGATAAATGACAATATTTACGAATTTCAAGGCAGATATGATCTAGAGAGCGTTGAAGAGGTTCTTGGCATAAGCTTTGATGAAGAGACAGATCAAGTAACGATCGGTGGATATGTCTTCAACTTAATCGGTCGTTTGCCAGTTGTGGGTGATAAGATCGAGGATGAAAACTGCTACTACGAAGTAAGAAAGATGGATGGAGCCAGTATCTCACGAGTCAAAGTTAGAAAAAAGATAAAAAATGAAGAGGAGAGCATTCAGTCTTAAATTTATATATTTATGGCTTTAACTGTTTTCATATAAGCCATGCTATATAAATTTCTATAAACATTACGGTGCTCTAGTATAAATTTTGTCATCTCTTATTTCACTAAATTTTTGTTTTAGATAAGTCTTCTAGTTGTAGTCAAGTAAAATAAATCCTTATGAATTTTTTAGCAGATATCTAGCAGTAAAATTTAATCTTAAATTTTAAATATAGTTAATATAATTAAAAATTGTTTTTTACGAGGAGTAAAGATGAGAATAATAAATACAAAAGATATAAGAGAAGTTGTTGCCAAGCTTTGCAAACAGGCCTGTTATGTCGTGACGCCAGATTTAAAGGCTGCTTTTACAAAGGCTCAAAGTAGCGAAAGTTCGTCACTAGGCAAAGACATTTTGGGCAAAATTTTACAAAATGCTAAGCTAGCAGAAGAGGGCGTTGCACCTATATGCCAAGATACAGGCATGACGGTTGTTTTCGTACAGATCGGCCAAGATGTGCATATTGAGGGCGGATATATTGAAGATGCGATAAATGAGGGTATTGCGGAAGGCTACACTGAAGGTTATCTAAGAAAGTCAGTCGTTGCTGAGCCACTTTTTGAGAGAAAAAATACCACAAACAACACTCCAGCCGTCATCCACACTAGGATCGTGCCAGGAGATAAGCTAAAGATAAAAGTAGCTCCAAAAGGTTTTGGTAGTGAGAATAAATCAGTTTTAAAAATGCTTGTGCCAGCTGATGGTATAGAGGGTGTAAAAAAAGTCTTTTTAGAGGCTGTAAAATACGCTGGACCAAATGCCTGTCCTCCACTAACAATAGGCGTTGGCATAGGCGGTACGATGGATAAGGCAGCACTTTTGGCAAAAGAAGCGGCAGTTCGTTCAGTCGATAGTAAAAATTCTGATCCAAGATATGCCAAATTAGAAGACGAGCTACTAGAGCTTGCTTGTAAAACTGGCGTTGGTCCTCAAGGGCTTGGTGGTGATACTACCGCCGTAAAAGTAAATGTCGAGTGGTATCCAACTCACATAGCAGGTCTTCCTGTTGCTATAAATATCAACTGCCACGCTGCACGCCACGCAGATGCCGAGCTTTAAGGAGAGAAAATGTCAGAAGTAAAAAGAATAAAAGCACCATTTGATAAAGAGGTGGTAAAAAGCCTAAAAGCAGGCGACAATGTCCTAATATCAGGCACTATCATAGCGGCTCGTGACGCTGCACATAAGGCACTTACTGAAACATTGGCACGCGGCGAAAAACTACCAGTTGAACTAAAGGGTGAGACTATCTACTACGTCGGACCAACTCCGGCCAAGCCAAATCAAGCTATCGGCGCAGCAGGCCCAACAACAAGCGGTAGAATGGATAAATACACCCCAACTATGATAAATGAAGTTGGTATAAATGGTATGATCGGTAAAGGCTACAGGAGTGACGCAGTAGTCGAGGCTATGAAAAAATCATGCTGTGTTTATATGGTTGCTATCGGTGGTATCGGAGCGCTCATTAGCCAAAGTATCAAAAAATATGAAGTGCTAGCTTATCCAGAACTAGGACCAGAGGCAGTTGCTAGGCTTACAGTTGAGGATTTCCCAGCAATAGTTGCCATTGACTGCGAGGGCAATAACTTCTACGAAGTTGGCCAAGCTCCTTACAAAAAGATATAAATTTATCCCGCTAGCAAGCTAGCTAGCGGACTTTAATAATATCCAAGACACATCGTTTCAGTTAATTTTATGCGTTTTTCAAATGGAGCAGGTGAGAAAAATTTGCACTTTTCAATGTAAATTCTATAAGAATAGCTAAGATTAAAATCATCATAAAATTTCTTCAAGTCTATAAATTTGATGCCGCAAATCTCATGAAATTTAAAGAGCTCGTAGATCTTAGAGCCATTTTTTGCTACAAGATGAGAAGGAGCAAGCGAGGTAAAAGAGCAAAATACGCCTGTTGGAATAAGGCCATTTAAAGGCGTACAGGTTTTTATAGTGTTTTGAAATTTGACTGGAATGCTATTTTTTCTAAGAAAAACTATTCTTGAGTTTTCAAATTTAGCACTTATGACGTTTTTCCAAAAAAGATAAGCATTTGATGAGATGCCAGCATTTTTAGCCAACTCAGCACCGAGCACATAATCATCTAAAAACTCATTTGGTGCGAGTATATTTTGCATCTTCATCCTTTTGAAATTTTGTCCATTATAGCTTTTAGAGACTAAAAATTTAGAAAATTTATAGTAGGATTTTAAAAAATTTCAAAAGGAGAAAATATGAAAAAACAAATCTCAACAAAAAATGCTCCACAAGCGATTGGACCATATTCTCAAGCTATTAGCGCAAATGGATTTTTGTTTATCTCAGGTCAGCTTGGTGTCACACCAGCGGGTGAGTTTGCAGGTAGTAGCGTAGAGGCCCAAGCTGAGCAATCACTTGAAAATTTAAAAAATATCTTGGCTGAGGCAGGGCTTACTTTTGATAATGCTGTAAAGACCACAATATTTCTAGCAGATATGGGAGATTTTGCTAAAGTAAATACTGTGTATGCTAAATTTTTTAAAGAGCCTTATCCTGCCAGAAGTACAGTAGCTGTTAAGACCTTGCCAAAAGACGCACTTGTGGAAATAGAACTTATCGCGGCTTATTAACAGATATTGTGTAAAAGTTCACATAATTTAATGCTTAATTATAATGGAGAGCAAAAACTCTCCAAATTTATACTTCAAAAACTAAACCCTATAAACCTACTAATAAAAATACATACTTTAAAATTTTTAATCGCCAACAATTTTTTCT
>NZ_ANNI01000014.1:0-5000 GCF_000466745.1 Campylobacter concisus ATCC 51562
TAACCCTCCTTCAAATTTTTAACGCAGTAAACGATAAAGAAAAACTTTTCAAGATCCACTCTGACTCACCTAAAGCCTGCCCACTTGGCGGTAAGATCGAAAGACTCTTAACTGGTCACTTCCTAAAAGCACAAGAAGCTTTAGAGGATAGCTTAAGAAGCATTACTTTACAAGATCTATTAGATGAGCTTATTAATTTATAAAATTTAAAAAGTAGGTAAACTAAGTTATAGAATTTAAAAAGTAGGCAGATATATAAAAAACCAATCTATTTTATTTATTAGGAACGCTATGCGCTCCTAACTATTTTTGTGTATCTCTGTGTAAGAATTTTTATAAATTTCTAGATTTATTACTCTTTGCTTTTCTCTTTTTTAGCTTTACTCTTTTTCTCTGCTTTATCTTTTAGCTTTTCTTTCTTATCTTTTATCTCTTTTATACTATCATCTTTAGCACTATCTTTTTTTTCTTTTACTTCATCACTCTTTTTACTTACCTTTTCTTTTATCTCATCTTTTTTAGATTTTATTTTAGATTTTGTGGTGTCTATCTTTGTAGTGCCTGATACTGATATATCTGATTTTAAATTTTCAAATGTCTTATCACCTATACCATTTACATTTTTTATATCTTCTATTGAGTTAAATTTATTTGCTTTTCTATACTCTATTATTGCATCTGCCTTTGAAGATCCTATACCATCTAAACTCATTAACTCTTCTTTTGTGGCGGTGTTTAAATTTATGGCTGCTAGTAATGTAGAAGCTGCTGCTAATAGTGAGAATATAATCTTTTTCATTTTTGTCCTTTTTGGGTAAATTTGGGTTTGGAGTCTATCATATTTGGTGTTTTTAGTCAATATTCGTATAAAAGCATAAGCTAAAAAATATTTATAAATGTAAAGATAAAAAGTCTGATTATTTAAAAATATAAATAAATGTAAGATTTGATATTTTGTTATAAATTAAAAAAATAATACTAAAAGAAGATTGTTTAGATAAAGAAGATTAAAAATTAACAAAGCCCGCAACGACCTACTTTTCCAACATCCCAGTAAGGGAGAGTATCATCAGCCAGGACGAGCTTAGCTTCTTGGTTCGAGATGGAGCAAGGCGTTTCCTCGTCTGTATAGTCACGGGCAGTGTTAAATAAAAGATACATTAGATAAATCTCTTATTTAACACTACTTGATAAAGTTAAAAGTCATAAACAAAGTTTTATAAAAACATATCTTATTAAGTTTTTATCCTTAACAAGGAAGTGATGCTTATTAAAAGATAAGCAGACGAGCTATTAGTACTGGTCAGCTAAAGGACTTTCATCCATTACACACCCAGCCTATCAAACACATAGTCTATATGAGCTCTTAAAAGAAGATTCATCTTGGAGTTGGCTTCCTGCTTAGATGCTTTCAGCAGTTATCACATCCCAACATAGCTACCGAGCGGTGCTCTTGGCAGAACAACTCGTACACCAGTGGTTGGTTCGACCCGGTCCTCTCGTACTAGGGTCAACTCTCCTCAATCTTCTTGCGCCCACGGCAGATAGGGACCGAACTGTCTCACGACGTTCTGAACCCAGCTCGCGTACCGCTTTAAATGGCGAACAGCCATACCCTTGGGACCTGCTCCAGCCCCAGGATGCGATGAGCCGACATCGAGGTGCCAAACCTCCCCGTCGATGTGAGCTCTTGGGGGAGATCAGCCTGTTATCCCCGGGGTACCTTTTATCCTTTGAGCGATGGCCCTTCCACACAGAACCACCGGATCACTAAGACCGACTTTCGTCTCTGCTTGACGTGTATGTCTCGCAGTTAAGCTGGCTTATGCCTTTATACTCTACGAACGATTTCCAACCGTTCTGAGCCAACCTTTGTAAGCCTCCGTTACATTTTGGGAGGCGACCGCCCCAGTCAAACTACCCACCAGACATTGTCCTACTTGAGGATAACTCAAGCTAGTTAGCTATCAGAATAAAAAAGAGTGGTATCTCAACAATGGCTCACCATAAACTGGCGTCTATGGATCAAAGCCTCCCACCTATCCTGCACATTTTTATCCCAATAGCAGTGTCAAGCTGTAGTAAAGGTCCACGGGGTCTTTCCGTCTTGCCGCGGGTAGGAGGAATTTTCACCTCCACTACAATTTCACTGGATCCCTCTTCGAGACAGCTCCCATCTCGTTACGCCATTCATGCAGGTCGATATTTAATCGACAAGGAATTTCGCTACCTTAGGACCGTTATAGTTACGGCCGCCGTTTACTCGGGCTTCGATCAAACGCTTCGCAGAGCTAACGTCATCAATTAACCTTCGAGCACCGGGCAGGCGTCACACCCTATACATCCTCTTACGAGTTAGCAGAGTGCTGTGTTTTTGGTAAACAGTCGGGAGGGACTCTTTGTTGTAACCTTCAATGCTTACGGAGTAAATCCTTCACAAAGTTAGGCACACCTTATACCGAAGATACGGTGCTATTTTGCAGAGTTCCTTGAAGAGAGTTCTTCCACGCGCCTTAGAATACTCATCCCACCCACCTGTGTCGGTTTACGGTACGGGCAACTATAACTAAACTTAGAAACTTTTCTTGGCTCGACAGTATCGGCAATTCGCTATCCATTCCGAAGAACTTCAAACGCCTATGGGGTCTCGGCTTAAAAAGATCCGGATTTGCCTGGATCTTAACCTACACCTTTCGACTAGCACTACCATCCGCTAGCTTGCTTAACTCTAAGCGTCCTTCCATCGCACATTATAGTTGGCATTGGAATATTAACCAATTTTCCATCGCATACCCCTTTCGGACTTTGCTTAGGACCCGGCTAACCCTACGATGACGAGCATCGCGTAGGAAACCTTGGGTTTACGGCGTTGGGGATTCTCACCCCAATTATCGCTACTCATGCCTGCATGCTCACTTGTATTCGCTCCAGCACTCCTTACCGGTATACCTTCAATGCAAATACAACGCTCTCCTACCACTTAGTAAAACTAAGTCTAAAGCTTCGGTACTCATTTTAGCCCCGTTATATTTTCCGCGCAGAATCACTAGACCAGTGAGCTATTACGCTTTCTTTAAAGGATGGCTGCTTCTAAGCCAACCTCCTGGTTGTTTAAGTAACTCCACATCGTTTTCCACTTAAATGAGATTTAGGGACCTTAGCTGTTAGTCTGGGTTGTTCCCCTCTCGACGACGGATTTTATCACTCGCCGCCTGACTGCCATGATTACACACTAGGTATTCGGAGTTTGATAGGGTTTGGTACATTGGTGTATGCCCTAGCCCATTCAGTGCTCTACCCCCCAGTGTTACTACATGACGCTATACCTAAATATATTTCGGAGAGAACCAGCTATCACGATGTTTGATTGGCCTTTCACCCCTATCCACAAGTCATCCCATAGCTTTTCAACGCTAGCGGGTTCGGTCCTCCACCGGCTCTTACACCGGTTTCAACCTGCTCATGGATAGATCACATCGTTTCGGGTCTGCAACGTCTGACTAAACGCCCTATTAAGACTCGCTTTCGCTACGGCTCCGGGTTTCCTTAACCTTGCCAGACATCACAACTCGCAGGCTCATTATGCAAAAGGCAGTCCATCACCCTGATAAATCATAGGGCTCTGAATGATTGTAAGCAAATGGTTTCAGGTTCTATTTCACTCTGATCACCTCAGTTCTTTTCACCTTTCCCTCACGGTACTTGTGCACTATCGGTCTAGTAGTAGTATTTAGGGTTGGATAGTGGTCTACCCAGCTTCAGACAGAATATCACGTGTTCCGCCCTACTCAGGATACTGCTAAGTAAAACAAAGCTTTCATATACGGGAGTATCACCCTCTATGCTTAATCTTTCCAGATTATTCTATTAGCTAAGTTTAGTCTATATTGCAGTCCTACAACCCCGTTAGTAAACTAACGGTTTGCCCTCTTACGCGTTCGCTCGCCGCTACTAGCGTAATCTCTTTTGATTTCTTTTCCTGAGGGTACTAAGATGTTTCAATTCCCCTCGTTCGCTCCATATTAGGTAGTTAAGCTCACGCTTAACTGGGTTGCCCCATTCAGAAATTCCCGGATCAAAGCCCCTTGACGGCTCCCCGAGACTTATCGCAGCCTGGCACGTCTTTCATCGCCTCTACTAGCCAAGGCATCCACCACTTGCTCTTTGTAGCTTACCTTTTCTATATTAGATTATTCTAATTCGCATCACTTCCTTGTTAAAGATAACTTTATGTTACTACATTTAAATTCTAGCTCTCAAGACGGAAAGCATTGACTACTATTTAGATAAGTTTTAAATCCTAAATAGATTGTGATATCAAACTTTTGCATTAAATGCAAAGAGAATAGAAATTTAAATCTTTAACAAGTCCTGTAAAATTGTTTTTAAAACTTGCTTGTGACTATTAACAATATTAATTAAAAGAACATTTAGACAAAAGTCTAATTAGAAAGTTTAAATTTTAAGCTCTCTAATTAGACTTAATATAGTTAAACTATTTTATGGTGGAGAATAGCGGGATCGAACCGCTGACCTCCTGCGTGCAAAGCAGGCGCTCTCCCAGCTGAGCTAATTCCCCAATTAAATTCTCTGGTGGGCCTAACAAGACTTGAACTTGTGACCTCACCCTTATCAGGGGTGCACTCTAACCAGCTGAGCTATAGGCCCCTATAGGTCTATCAATCTTTCAAAACTAAACAAGGATGATTGAGAATATCTTTCTTATAGATATCTTGTGAGAGAATATCTATATGTACTCTAGAAAGGAGGTGATCCAACCGCAGGTTCTCCTACGGTTACCTTGTTACGACTTCACCCCAGTCGCTGATTCCACTGTGGACGGTAACTAATTTAGTATTCCGGCTTCGAGTGAAATCAACTCCCATGGTGTGACGGGCGGTGAGTACAAGACCCGGGAACGTATTCACCGTAGCATGGCTGATCTACGATTACTAGCGATTCCGGCTTCATGGAGTCGAGTTGCAGACTCCAATCCGAAC
>NZ_ANNI01000015.1 GCF_000466745.1 Campylobacter concisus ATCC 51562
GCAAGTTATGCAATGCTTCATAATGTATTTGAGAATGAAAGAAATGGACTTGATGAGCTTTATGATAAATGAAGTTAATTATGAAAAATACTTGAAATAAATTTTTATCTGCATAATAAATTTTAATAAACCCCAAACAGCACATAATAAATTAATAATATTATAAATACAATAACAATAAAATATCTAAACTAAAATTTTCAAATATAAAAGGATAACCAATGAAATTTCTAGCTATAACACTCTTACTTCTAACAAGTATATTCTTAATAGCTTGCTCAGCTAATCAAGCAA
>NZ_ANNI01000016.1 GCF_000466745.1 Campylobacter concisus ATCC 51562
TGGCTCAATCGATCACTTGTTTAGATTTCAAAGATTGACTAATAGTTTAACAATTGTAAGTTAAAAGAACAACGATAAAAAGAAAAGGCTTTATTAACCAATGAAGTTAAAGGTGGTTTCTCGTTTCGTGAGCTGGAATTATATATGAGCAATACTTAAAGATAGTTGAAATAATTAGGGAATTTGAGAAAAAATTGTTGGCGATTAAAAATTTTAAAGTATGTATTTTTATTAGTAGGTTTATAGGGTTTAGTTT
>NZ_ANNI01000017.1 GCF_000466745.1 Campylobacter concisus ATCC 51562
CCAAATAGTCCATACTGTGTTTTTACTCTTTCATAAACTACAGTACATGAAATTTGAACTATATTATCCTCTTTATCTTTGTAATATAAATTTGAAAATATCCAAGGTTCATATTTTTTTAAATTCTCATGACCTATGAAATTATAAATTTTTTCATAACAACTTTTTGAAATTTTACTAGATGTTCCACCTAGAAAATATGGTTTACCATTTGAGAGGGTTTGAGGGAATTTTT
>NZ_ANNI01000018.1 GCF_000466745.1 Campylobacter concisus ATCC 51562
AAAGAAGCGATTACATGGATGATTTCTTTAAAAATAACAAAAGAAATTTTAAAAGAGCTGACCTAGAAATTATGGATCAAAAATTCCCTCAAACCCTCTCAAATGGTAAAAAATATTATACTAGTTGGATAGATTATGAAAGAGATACCGGTAAAAAAGCAGAAGTACCAGAAATTTATATAAATAAAATAAAAGAATTTATGGGCGAAAGCAACTACGATAAATCACCAAATTTCCCTATTTTAGTAATGTTTTATGAAGATAATAATCAAATAGTGCCTATTGAATTATCAATGTCTTATACATACTATAAAACCAAATATGGACTATTTGGAGATGAAGGAATGGGAATTAGATTTAAAGATGAAGAGCAAATTTTTATACCAGGTGGAAACAAATTCATTCTAATAAACAACAAATTCATAAAAGCAAACAAGGACAAGTAAGTGCAAACTA
>NZ_ANNI01000019.1 GCF_000466745.1 Campylobacter concisus ATCC 51562
TATTAGCTCTTTATTTGATTTTTTAGTTTGCACTTACTTGTCCTTGTTTGCTTTTATGAATTTGTTGTTTGTTAGAATGAATCTATCTTTACTAGTTCTTGTTACAAAATTTTGTTTACTTAATTTAAAGCCCCTTCCTTCGTCACCATATAAACCATAACTGGTCTTTACATATGTATAAGATACTCTTACCGTTACAGGTATAGCCATATCTTTGTCTTCATATAGATAAAGCATTAGCAATTCTGGTCTTTGTTTGCTAAAATCATCTCCAATAAATTCTTTTATCTTATTTATATAAAATTCTGGTACTTTGGCCTCTTTGCCAGTTTGGTTTTCATAATATATCCAACGAGTGTAGTATTTTTTACCATTTGAGAGGGTTTGAGGGAATTTTTGATTTACCAAGGTCATGTCTACATCATATATCGTTATAAATTTATCACCTTGTTTTATCTTTCTAGGATTTGATCTTATTTTATCCCCTAAATTTTTGGCTAGATCTTCTCTTTCTTTTTCTCTTCTCTCTATCTCATCAACAAATTTTTGATTAAATATATATACTCCACCATATTGT
>NZ_ANNI01000020.1 GCF_000466745.1 Campylobacter concisus ATCC 51562
TTTGAAATTTTACTAGATGTTCCACCTAGAAAATATGGTTTACCATTTGAGAGGGTTTGAGGGAATTTTTCATCTACCAGCTTAGTATTGACAGCGTAAAGACCGCCACCTAAATCTTTACCTTTTGTATTTTTTCTTAGCTCTTTTCTCTCAGATTCTATTTTCTCTATCTCTTTCTCAAATTTCTCATCAAATATATATACTCCACCATATTGTTTAGCTAAGTTTTCTAGTTCAGAGTTACTTAT
>NZ_ANNI01000021.1 GCF_000466745.1 Campylobacter concisus ATCC 51562
ATGTCTTGCTAGCTCAGTCGGTAGAGCATCTCACTTTTAATGAGGGGGCCGTTGGTTCGAATCCAACGCAGGACACCATTTTTGGGTTTATGACCCTTTCGTCTAGTGGCTCAGGACTCTACTTTCTCTGTGTAGAAACAGAGGTTCAAATCCTCTAAGGGTCGCCAGATATTTTTAAATTTTTAGGTCGCTTAGCTCAGTTGGTAGAGCGCCACCCTTACAAGGTGGATGTCATAAGTTCGAGTCTTATAGCGACCACCATTTTAGGTGCAGCGGTAGTTCAGTTGGTTAGAATGCCGCCCTGTCACGGCGGAGGTCGCGGGTTCGAGCCCCGTCCGCTGCGCCATC